>JAKJEF010000029.1 GCA_022705565.1 Patescibacteria group bacterium | reverse complement strand
CAGAGCGAAGCTCTGGCAAAATGAAATTTTACAAACCAATCTTTTTTCTTTCGCCTTTGGCGAAAGGTTGAGCGCATTTTTCTTTGATTGCCCAAAAGCTAACTATCAAAAAATATGGACAACATAAATTCACAAACCAAAAAGTTTTTCCTCTATGCGAGAAAATCCACGGACGAACCCGAAAGGCAGGTTTTGAGTATTGAGGCGCAACTTTTTGAATTACGAGAGTATGCAAGAAAAGAGGGTTTGAATATCGTCCGTGAATTTGTAGAAAGCAAAACCGCCAAAGAGCCGGGCAGAGAGATTTTTAACGAAATGGTGGCGAGCATAGAGAAAAACGAAGCAGAGGGAATTTTAGCGTGGCACCCCGATAGATTGGCGAGAAACAGCATAGACGGCGGACGAATAATTTATCTTGTAGATACTGGGAAAATCACCACGCTAAAATTTCCAACTTTTTGGTTTGATCCGACACCACAAGGAAAATTTATGTTGTCCATTGCTTTTGGGCAATCAAAATACTATGTGGATAATCTTTCGGAAAATATAAAGAGGGGTATTCGCCAAAAATTGCGAAATGGAATTTGGCCCGCTTGGGCGCCATTGGGCTACACAAACGACAAAAATGCTCGCTGTATCGCGGTGGATAAAGAAAAAGCGAAATATATCAAGCGGGCTTTTGAAATGTATGCAACTGGCGAATACCCCCTCGCTCAAATCCGAAAGATTATCAATTCCTTGGGCTTGGTTGGCAAGAAAGGCAAGATGCTTTCCGTCTCAAATTATCAGTATATGCTCAAAAATCCGATTTATTACGGCGTGATTGAATACAACGGCGAAATGTATGACGGAAAGCACGAACCGATTATCACAAAGAAACTTTTTGATTCCGTTCAAGAAGTGATGATGAAAAAATCAAAACCGAAAACACCGAAACTCAAACCGTATGTGTATAGAGGATTTTTCCGTTGCGGAGAATGTGGCTGTTTTATCACTACCGAAACACAGAAAGGTCATAATTATCTTCGTTGCACTAAACGGAAAAATCCTTGTGAGCAAAAATATGTCCGCGAGGAAATCATCACTTCTCAAATAAAGGAAGAAATCAAAAAAGTTTCTTTGTCTTCCGCTTGGGCAAACGCTTCAATCAATTATTTTGAAAATGAAAAAATGAAGATTGCCCAAGCGGAAAGCTCTTTCGCCCAAAAATTGAGAGATGAGCTTGTTGAAATTGAAACAAAGCTTGATCGTTTGCTTGACTTGCAACTGGACGGCAGTTTGTCGCAAGCGGAATATGCCACTAAAAAGCAAAAGCTCATTCTCGCTAAAAAGGATTTGGAAGAAAAAATATCCGCTTTTGGGCGAAAGAGCAATAATCGGTTCGAACTTGCCATAAACTTCATAAAAGAAGCCAACCAAGCCGAAAAATGCGCTCAACAAGAAAATCCCGAAAGGATTCGGGATTTTCTCAAAAAGATTGGTT
>JAKJEF010000028.1 GCA_022705565.1 Patescibacteria group bacterium | reverse complement strand
GTGGCTTTTCTCTCTCATCCGTTGGCGGATGCCCTTCGTCACCTCTCGCCGTCATTAATCCCTGCAAAACCCCGTTAATTTGCATTCGAACCAAAAGAGAATTCCCCTCCAGCGGTGGGGGTGGTATTATCTTTATCGGCGTTTTACGCCTCTTGCCGCCTTAGCTCAGCTGGTAGAGCAACTGATTTGTAATCAGTAGGTCTTCGGTCCGAATCCGGAAGGCGGCACCAAAACGAGAAATCACCGATGCTACGACGGCATCGGTTTTTTATTTGCTTTGTTAAGACGAAAAACGAGCAATTTTCGATGGATGATTTTGGCGAGAAAAAGCCGTTTTCTATTTATTTTCTATTTTTTTGGGGAGAAAGTGCGGGAAGGCAGTCGGGCGAGCGTTTCCCAGACCATTCTCGTTTTTCGTGGGCGAAAACCTAATAGATGGTATTCTTTTCTTTGTCATAGATGCCAAGAATTAGGCCATTCATAGGAGGCCACAACATGGCAAATCAAGATATGTCGCTCGTCATCGCTGAAAGAAGAAAGGCCCTGAGGATGACCCAGACCGAACTGGCAGAGAAGTTGAACGTCTCCGACCAGACAATCAGCCGCTGGGAGACGGGCGCGGGCTATCCCGACGCTTCAATCATCCCCGCGCTCGCGGAGGCCTTGCAGATCGATATTTCGGTGCTTTTCTCCAAGGCGCCGAAAGCGGAGGTCCTTACCGAAGCGGATAAGACGGACAATGCCAGGATAAGCCGGTTCCGCGTCGAGGAGTTCATCGGCGGGTTCCTCGTTCTTTTCGCCGCCGTCTTCGCCTATCTCTTCACCGGCGTTCCCTTCGAGGGAGCCACCTATTGGATTTTCTTCATCCTCGCCGTCGCCTTGGTCGTCGCGGGGCTGCTTGTCTTCGGCGCCGGCTACATCGCCTTCCGGGATTTCTACCGGGGAAAGTTCTACAACGAGAGATACAAGGCGGTCGGCTACTACGGGCTTTTGGCTTTGGGCGGCCTGGCTGCCCTCTACTGCTATGCCTTGATCTTCTCGCGGTACGCCGCTGACCCCGGGAGCCATCCGTGGATCGTCTACGTCCCAGCCGTGGCGGAATCGGCGATCTTCCTCGCTTTGGTCCCCTTCGGCAAGAAGGCCGACATGCGGATCGCCTGGGGCTGGAAGAGCATCGTCCCCTTTATCCTCGGGCTCGCATTTGCCTTGTCCGGAGAAATGTTCCTGTCGATGGGCATGACCACGGGATGGATCATTGCCTACGCCGTCTTCGAGGTCGTTGGACTAACTTTGGAAACGCTCTTACTGCTCCAAGCCAAGCCGAGCAAGAATTGAGCGCCAGGCAAAAAGAGGGGCTGCATAGAAAACGATTAAATTTCTAGCCAATATCTAACTGGACGCAGCCGAAGTGCAGAAACGTGGACGTTAAGCGAATGTGTTCTATTGGCTTCTTATTTTAAGACGAGGAATTTCAATCATTTGATTGGATGGCTGGGCGGAAATGAAGTTTCGATTTTAATATTTAAGGACTTTCTCTTTAAAAAAAATATGCAATTTTTCCGAAAGTGTTAAGAAGGTTTCCCCTTTGCGGACAACAAATGACATCGGCCTTAAAAATTCCGTATTTGCATCATCGCCGTGACCCGTTTTAACCAAGCAGAGAAAAAGCCAGATGTTTTGGTTTGGGAGATAAAGCCCGTAATCCGCGTTAATCTTGGTTTTCTTTTTCAGTGACTCCTTATCCAATTTAACTATGGAAACATTTTCACTGTTTATGAGCGCTTTAAAAAACTTGTAAAGGTATTTTTGTTTTTCGTGAACGAATTCCCGGAAGGCTTGCTCGTTTTCTGCTTCCATCGATTCGTACGTAAGACATTTCGAGACTATTTTCTTAACGGCGGCCTCCCCGGTGAATTCGTCCGAGTTCGGGAAAACGTGATGGATCCCAGCCAAATGAGGAAAGCATTTTTGATCGAAGTCGATTTTCATTGTTCCGGCTTCGGTGTAGAAAACGAAAAAATAGCGAGATAGATTCTTCTCGTAATAATCAAAGGTTTCAAAAAGCGTTTTATCCATTAGCTCTCAAAGAATTAAAAACGCCTGATAAACAGGCGTTTTTGCGAGAACTGGATCTATTTTAGACTGTAGACCATCAGTGTGTCTCCCATACGAATCCTAGGAGCGGGGCGTGGCTTGCGTTCTCCTGCTAACCGACTTTAT
>JAKJEF010000027.1 GCA_022705565.1 Patescibacteria group bacterium | reverse complement strand
AAAATCAAAGGTAAAACTCTTTTGGAGCGTCTGACGGAAAAGCTGCCTTCGGAGATCGACGAACTTTTGATCGTCACCGGCTACTTGGCCGAACAAATAGAAAGTTTTGTCGGGAACGAATTCCTCGGACGGAAAACGATCTGCGTTCGTCAGCCCGAACAGAGAGGAACTTTCGACGCGCTTTGTCGCTGTGAACCGCTTATCGACAACGAAAGATTCGCCGTGTTTTTCCCGGACGACTTGCTCGGCCATCAGGCGATCGCCGAATGCCTGAAGCATGATTTGGCCGCCGCGGTCAAAGAAACGACGGATCCGGAAAAGTTCGGGGTTGTCCTCGTCGACGAAAACGGCTTTATCGCGGATGCCGTCGAAAAACCGAAAGATCCTTTTTCCGATCTGGCGCTCGCGAGCGGCTATGTTCTCGATCCCGACATCTTCCGATTTCCGCCGCGGCTCGGAGCGAACGACGAATACCATCTTTCCGAAGCCATCGCCGGATTGTCCAAATCGCGGAAAGTAAAAGCCGTGAAATCTGATTTTTGGTTTCCGGTCTCCTCGGCCGAAGATATTCTCCGGGCCGAAGAAGTTCTGGAAGAATAAATTACCAAAGACTCTGCCCCAATTTTTCCAAGAGCTTGTGGCTGTCGGCGAACTTGGCGTAGCCGCGCCACGAAGCCCGGGAATTTTCCCAGGATTGTTCGGACAGAACATTGTTTCTCACCATCGCTTCCAACCGACGCTTCTTTTTCAGGAATCTTTTGACCGTGGATTTTCTCAAAAATCTTTTGTTTCCGCGAATGACATATCCGAGGAAATCGACGCCTTTGTCCGCCGGAAAAACTTCGGCCTTTTTCGGGTGCAATTCGAGCTTCAATTGCTCGCGGAGAAATTTCCGGATAAGCTCCTTTGACTCGTGGAGGCGTTTTTTGTCCAAACCAAGGATCAGGAAATCGTCCATATACCGGAGATAATACTTTTCCCGCAAAGTTCTTTTGACGAAATAATCGAGTTCGTTCAAGTAGATGTTGGCGAAAAGCTGGCTCGTCAGATTGCCGATCGGAATGCCTTGTTTGTGGCTTTCGAGTATTTCTCCGACGAGCCAAAGAAGGTCTTTGTCCGGGATTTTCCGGCGGATCATTTTTGTTATCAGTTCGTGGTCGACGTTGTCGAAATATTTGGAAACGTCGCATTTCAGGCAATAGAGGCGCCGGCCTTTGGCCTTGGTTTTCAGGCTCCGCAAAAAACTTTCCAGTCTTCTCACGGCCGCGTGGGTTCCTTTTCCTTTGCGGCAGGCGTAGGAATCGTAAATAAACCCCTTGTCGAAAATCGGCTCGATAGCGCGGCAAACCGCGTGATGAACCACGCGGTCCCTGAAAGGCGCCGCCCGGATGGTCCGCTTTTTGGAGTCGCTTACGACAAATTCGCGGTATTTTCCGTGTTTATAGGTCTTTCCTTGCAATTCCTTTTGGAGGCTAAGAAGATTCTCTTCCAGCCGCCGGCCGAACTTCAAAATGGAAAAACGATAGCGTTTGCACTGACGGGCGCCGAGATAGGCGCGGTGCAGATTTTCAAAATCGGTGATCTGTTCAAAAAGAGTCATGTCCGGTCGAGAACCCTATTACCCCGCGCCAGTGGGTCAAAAAACAATGGCGCGGGGAAACAGGTCATATTTTCCCTTTCGGACGCTAAGCCCTACTGAAGAAGGAATAAAAGCAGTAGCCATCTTGGCGCAGTCCCGGAATCTTTCGACTCCGGGCTCGGGCCAAGGATCGTCAAACGATCCTTATCGATGGGTACCGAGCGCACCGAAACCCCACATTGTTGTTCGTGTTGGACGCCGTCTAATTCAAGTTCAGAGCAAATGCTCCCGCGTTCGACGAATTGTTCCAATTGCCGCCGCGTAGGAAGACGCCGTTAATTTACGCCTTTATCCCTATCCGCGCGGAAAATCGATTCCGGGGCGGACAATTATATTATAGTTTATTTCGGGGAAAACTTTTTCATCCAGGAGAAAAGGAGTTTGCCTATTTCGTTCATTTTCTCCGCGGCCACGCCGTACTGCTTGACGCTCACGAAATGCAAATCCTTGGCGAGCCGGATAAGCATTCTCAATTCGTCGAGCTCCACGCTCGCCTGTTTCAGCAAAACGGATTTCTCGCGCTCGATGTTCGCCGAAAGCATCGAGTGGATAAGGTCGAGGGTTTTGTTCTCTATCCTCTGCCCCAGAACGAATCTCTGGCTTTTGGGAAACTTGTTGACGACCGGATGGAGCCAGAGCATGAAGTCGTATGTTTTTTGATAGACGATGAGGTCATCGATCATAGTCAAATATTTTCTTTCGGTTTAATTTTTTTGACGAAAGATTTCAGATTCAAGATTTCTACGTTAGGCTACCGAGCGCACCGAAACCCCACATAGTCGTCCGCGTTGGCCGCCCAATCCGAGTCCAGCGCAAATGCCCCCGCGCGCGACGAATCGCCCCAAATTGTAGTTCGCGAAGGACGCCGCCCAAGACAAGAGCAGAGCAAATGCTCCCGCGCGCGACGAATTGTTCCAAATGCCGCCGCGTAGGAAGACGGTAGTCGCCTTGTCATCGCCCGTGCCCCAAGTATAAACCTGGCCCACGCCTTGCTGTGAAAACCAATTGTCGTTCGAGGGGCCGACTTTGCTCCGGACAACGTCGTCGTTCCAGGAAGAAATATACGGTGTGGTCTGGTTCGAATACTGGCACCAGGTCCAGTTATCCGTGCCGTTCGTGCAAGGAGGAAG
>JAKJEF010000026.1 GCA_022705565.1 Patescibacteria group bacterium | reverse complement strand
CATTCTTTTGATGTCAGGAACGCGCGTGGATATCGCATGGAGTAGCAAAAAGTGGAAAAGGCATTATGGTGACAGAAAGAGAATGATGGATGTGGCGGCAATATACGGTATTCCTCCTTTTGCGTCTTGACTCGTATGAAGGGGTTGTTCGCGAGATTATCGTGGATGACCCTTTTTTAACTTTTTCTACGTTGGTTTTTGGGGTATATTGGAAATAATGACGAGCTTCGAAGTCGCCTACAAACGCCTTAATTTGGCCCAAAAACAGGCCGTGGACGCGATCGAGGGCCCGGTTATGGTAATAGCCGGTCCAGGCACGGGAAAGACCCAAATTTTGACTTTGAGAATAGCCAATATTTTGCGACGGACCGACACCGAACCGGAGAATATCCTCGCCCTCACTTTCACCGAAGCCGGCGTTGCTTCGATGCGGAAACGGCTGATCGAATTCATCGGTTCTCCGGCCTACGGGGTTTCCATCAACACTTTCCACGGATTCTGCAACGACATCATTAAGAATTATCCGGAGGAGTTCCCGATGATCATCGGTTCGGAAAACATAAACGAAGTCGATCAAATAAGGATCGTCGAAGACCTGATCGAGAAACTGCCTTTGAAAGAACTGAAGCCTTTCGGAGATGTTTTCTATTATCTCCGGCCGATTTTGAGGGCTTTGAACGATTTGAAGCGCGAAGGGGTATCCGTGGAGAAATTCAAGGAGGCGGTCGAGGCCGAGGCTGTGGATTTCGAAAAAATCGACGATTTGATCTATGAAAAAGGTCCGCACAAAGGAAAGATGAAAGGAAAATATCAGGATCTTCTCCGGCGGATAAACAAGAACAAAGATTTAGCCTTTTTTTACGAAAAGTACGAATCCCGGCTCCGTGAGGAAAAGCTTTACGATTACAGCGACATGATCATGGAAGTTCTGCGGACGCTCGAGCGAAACAACGATCTGCTGCTTCGGCTTCAGGAAGAATACCAATATGTCCTGGTCGACGAGCATCAGGATACCAATAACAGCCAGAACAAAATTTTGGAAATGCTCTGCAATTTCCATAAGAACCCGAATATTTTCGTGGTCGGAGACGAAAAGCAAGCCATTTTCCGGTTCCAGGGAGCGAGCATCGAAAACTTTCTTTATTTCAAATCTTTATATCCCGAAGCCGTGCTCATTGCCCTCGAGGATAATTACCGTTCGACGAAGTCGATCTTGGAAAGCGCCGAAAGCCTGATCCACGGAGAAAAACCCCTGAAAGCCAAAGTCGATTATCCGGAAAAGAAAATCAGCCTCCTCGAGTTTTCCAAACCGGAAACGGAAAACCGGTTCGTGGCCGAAGAAATTAAGAAAAAGATCGACGTCCATGTTCCGGCGAACGAAATCGTTGTTCTTTACCGGGAAAACAAAGACGCTTTTCCGGTAGCCGAAGCCTTGGACAAAGTGGGCGTTCCCTACATCATCGAATCCGATCAGGATGTTTTATCCGATCTAAATATCCAAAAAATCGTCTTACTGCTCCAGGCGATCGATCGCTTCGGCGACCAGGGGAAATTCCTCGAAGCCATGCACATCGATTTTCTGGGTATTCCTCCGATCGACATCTACAAGATCGTGGAATACGCGAACCGGAACAAGGTATCGGTTTTCGATATCAGCCGCGATATGGAGACCATGAAAACGATCGGCTTGTCCGCGCCGGAAGTCATTCTCGATTTTTTCGGGAAAATGTCCCACTGGCTCGTTTTGAGCCGCAATAAAAACCTGGCCGAGTTTTTCGAGATCGTCGTCCGGGAATCGGGATTCTTGGCCTCGGCGCTCCAAGGAGAAAACGTCATCGAGGAAATGGACAAGATCTCCGGTCTTTTCCGGGAAATGAAGGACTTTTTGGAAAAGCACAAATCCGCCAAACTGAAGGATTTTCTCGAATACCTCGAAATGCTCGCCGAGCACAACGTGCTTTTGAAGAAGGGGAACATGGCGAAACTCGCCAAAGGAGTGAGGCTGATGACCGCCCACAAATCAAAAGGCCAGGAATTTGACTGCGTTTACATCGTGAACGCCAAAAACAACCATTGGGGAAACAAGCGTCAGCCGAATTATCTTCCTTTGCCTCCGAAAATCTTTTCTCTTTTAGATCGGAATCCGGGAGAAACGAACAGCCTTGACGACGAACGCCGGCTCTTTTACGTGGCTTTGACCCGGGCGAAAAAAGAGGTGACGATCTCTTACTCGAATACCGCTTCGGATGGCCGGGAACAGCTTCCTTCGCAATTCATTTCGGAGATCGATCCGAAAATGATCGAGAAAATCGACGTTAAAGATTACGAAGACGAATTCGACAACCACCGCGAAATGATTTTCCAGGAATCATCGCGGCCCAAAGTGAGCGTCAAAGACAAGGATTTTGTTAGGGAATTGTTTTCGAGGAACGGTCTTTCCGTCACGGCCTTGAACAATTATTTGACTTGCCCTTGGCAGTATTTTTACACCAATCTTTTCCGGATCCCCAAAGCCAAGACCAAGTACCAGATGTACGGCACGGCCGTTCACGGAGCTTTGCGGGATTTTTTCGGGGCTTTGCGCGAAGGTCCGGTGGATAAGGACTTCTTCGTCGAAAGATTCGTTTACCATTTGAAAAAAGAGCCTTTGTCGGAAAACGATTTCGAGGCCTCTTTGGAAAAAGGCCGGAAAGCCTTGGCCGGATATTTCGATAAGTATGACGGCGCTTGGCCGAGGAACTCGCTTTTGGAATTCAACATCAAAGGCATCGAGATCGCGGAAGACGTCAAAATCAACGGCAAAATAGACCGGATGGATATCTTGGGTTCCGGCGGAGTGAGCGTCGTCGATTTTAAGACCGGCCGTCCGAAATCGCGGAAAAATATCGAAGGAGAAACCAAAGATTCCAAAGGCGACATCAAGCGCCAACTCGTTTTCTATAAATTGCTGTTGGACAGTTTCAAAGACGCGAAATACCGGATGGAATACGCCGAAG
>JAKJEF010000025.1 GCA_022705565.1 Patescibacteria group bacterium | reverse complement strand
GAATCAGGGTGAGCGGCGATCCGATTTCTAAAACCCCCGCCTTAGGCGGGGGAATGGTCGGCGCGGCAGGGATCGGACCTGCGACCCATGCTTTATAAGAGCATTGCTCTACCACTGAGCTACGCGCCGTCTCTCAGCCAAGCTTAATCTAAACCGATATCGGTTTCAAATTAAAGGGTTTTACCAGACGATAGAACGCTTCCTGTTCGATGGTTTCTTCCTTGAGTAAAGCTTCGGCGATTTTAGTCAGGGCCTTTGTATTTGTTTTCAATATTTTCTCGGCCGCTTTTTTCGCTCTCAAGACGAACTCTTTGACTTCGTCGTCGATCAAGGCGGCCACTTTTTCCGAATAGTTTTTCTCCGCGGAGATCTCCCGTCCCAAAAAGATCAGTTCTTCGGTGTCTCCGAAAACAATCGGCCCCAATTTGTCGCTCATGCCGAAGCGGGTGACGAGCTTGCGGCTGATTTCGGAAGCGGTTTTCAAATCGCTCGAGGCGCCGGTCGAAACGTCTCCGAAGACTTGTTTTTCGGCGACAAATCCGGCAAGAAGCACGGCCAAATCGGCCAAGAACTGTTCTTTGGTTTTGAGTCTTTGGTCTTCGGTCGGGAGTTTCAAAGTATAGCCTCCGGCGCGGCCGCGGCTCACGATAGAAACCTTATGAACCGGATCGGAATTCTTGACGCCCACGGAAACGAGCGCGTGTCCGGCTTCGTGGAAAGCGGTCACGCGTTTTTCCTTGTCGGAGACGATCTTACTCCGGCGTTCGGGTCCGAGCAGGACTTTCTCGATGGAATCGTAAACGTTTTGTTGGTCGATTGTTTTTTTGTTGTTACGGGCCGCGAGAATGGCCGCTTCGTTCATGACGTTCGCCAAATCGGCTCCGGAAAATCCCGGAGTGCGCACCGCTATTTTCCGGAAATCAATGTCCGGACCAACGGGTTTTTCTTTGGCGTGAAGCCGCAGGATCTCTTCCCGTTCGGAAATGTCCGGCAGATCGAGCACGATCCGACGATCGAATCTTCCCGGCCGCAATAACGCCGAGTCGAGAATATCCGGTCGGTTGGTGGCCGCGAGCACGATGACGTTCGTGTCCCTGTCGAATCCGTCCATTTCGACCAAAATCTGGTTCAGGGTTTGTTCGCGTTCGTCGTGTCCTCCGCCCAAGCCCGCGCCGCGTTCACGTCCGACGGCGTCGATCTCGTCGATGAAAAGAATCGAGGGAGAAGCTTTTTTGGCTGTTTGGAAAGCGTCGCGGGTGCGCGAAGCGCCCACGCCGACGAACATTTCCACGAATTCCGAAGCGGATATATGGAAAAAAGGAACCCCGGCTTCGCCGGCGACCGCTCTCGCGAGCAAGGTCTTTCCCGATCCCGGAGGCCCCATAAGAAGAACGCCCCTCGGAATCTTCGCTCCCAAATCCAGGAATTTTTTAGGGTTTTTCAAAAAATCAACCACTTCCTCGAGCTCTTGTTTGGCTTCTTTGGCACCAGCCACGTCTTTAAAAGTGATCCGGTCCTTGAAATTGGTGAACAAATGGATATTCGCCCGCCCGAAAGAAAAAGCCTGGTTGGCGTTTCCGACGGCTCGCCTCGTCAGCATGAACATGAGTCCGGCGAGGAGAAGCAGGGGAAGGATGATGGTCGTGATCGCTCCGATCACGAGTTCCTTGGTGGTGTTGTCTTTGACCTCCAGATCAACGGCCTGGAGCGCTTCGGCCGGAACTCCGTAGTTCCGCATCAGACTGACGAAATCGGCATCAGCCTCTTTGGAGGCGACGAATGTTTTCGCGTCGCGCGAGAGAACTTCCAAAACATTGTAATCGACAACCACTTCGGAGATTTCTCCGGCAACGATTTTCTGGGCCAGGTTGTTTAGGGAAATCGGTTCGGGCTTTTCGCGGGATTCGGAGAAAGAGAGGACACTGACGAGAACAAGGAAAACGGCGGTTAAAACAATCAAGCTTTTTCCAAGCTGTTTAACCATTGTTGGTTTCTGTTTGAATGGGGGTCGAGATTTTTTTGGCGAGCTTGAGGACGATTCTTTTTTCTTCGGGTTTGATGGAAACGATGAGAAAGTCGTAGGTCTGGCCGACCGCTATTTCCGATCGCATGGCTTCGGTCGAGCCGAATTCCGAGACGTGGATCAATCCGACGATGTCGTCGTTCAGTTTGATGAAAGCTCCGAAAGGATTGAATTTGTAAACCAATCCTTTGACGATATCTTCGGCCTTGAACTGCTTGTCGATTTCTTTCCAAGGATCGGGCTGGAGCGCTTTCAAAGAAAGGGAAATTCGGTTGTCCTTGATGTCCATCACCTTGGCGTTCACCATGTCGCCGACCGTCACCACTTCTTTCGGGGATTCGATCAGTCTGTGGTCGAGCTCGGAAATATGGATCAATCCTTCGATTTCCGGATTGTCGGCAAACCTGATGAAAGCTCCGAAATTGGCGAGTCCGGAGATGATTCCCGGCACGATGTCGCCGACCTTGTATTTGTTGATCAAGTCTTTGACGTTCTGGCTCAAGACTTCTTTTTCGGAAACGATCAGTTTGTTGGTGCGCTGGTTGATGCTGATGATCTTCACTTCCAATTCTTCGCCGACGAACTTGTTAAGTTCCTCGATCAGTTTTTCGCGGCTCTGTTCCTGCATCCGCGGATAGTGTTCGGAAGAGAGCTGGGAAACCGGCAAAAAGGCCTTAAGGTCTTCGATCTCGGTCATCAATCCGCCGGAATTGGCGGCCACGATCTTCACTTTGATCGGTTCGTCTTTTTCCTGGAGTTCTTTGACGATCTGCCACGACTTCTGCTTGTCCGCTTCGGTCAAGGACAATTCGATGAATCCGTCTTCGTTCTCGGGGTTGGAAACCTTGGCGCTGATCACCTCACCCGTGTTCAAGGGTTTGAGGATGTCGCGGCCGTTCATCAGTTCCCGGCCGAGGACGACTCCGGTGCCGATGCCCTGGACTTCGAAATAGGCGACGCGCGAAGCTTTTTCGACAAGCTTCACCGAGACGATCTCGCCTTTTTTCAAGATGGGGACGATTTCCGGTTTGGCTTTGATGAGTTGTGTCAGTGTATCCATAACGGGCTTAATAATATCCAAAACCGGCTTGAAAATCAAGTCTAAATCTGA
>JAKJEF010000024.1 GCA_022705565.1 Patescibacteria group bacterium | reverse complement strand
CACGATGATGGCCGTCATGGCGAAGACGAGCACGATTTCGACGAGAGAAAAACCCGATTGTTTGTTTTTATAAGAATACATGTGTTCGTTAGATCGAGGATACCAATTGATAAATCGGAACGATGACCGCGAGGGCGATGATCGCCACGACCGCTCCGATCATAACGAGAAGCGCCGGCTCGAGTAAGGAAACCAACACCTTGATTCTCGCATCGACATCCGAAGCGTAAAAATCGGCCAGGGTTTCAAGGATCGTTTCCATGTGCCCGGCTTTTTCGGAAATGGCGATCAGATTGACCACCACCCTCGGAAAATAAGGTTCGCGCCGGAAAGCTTCGCCGACAGTCACGCCTTTGGCCACGCCCTGCCGGGAAATCCTGAAAAGTATCTCTTTCAGCTCTTCGGATCCGACGGCGTTCGCCGTGATTTCCAAAGCTTCGATCATCGGAAGCCCGGCTTTCAAAAGCGAAGCGAAAGTCGAAGCGAACCGCTGTAAAGCCAATTGTTTCAATACGGCGCCGATGACCGGCAGACGATTTATAAGCTTGACCCCGAATTTCTTTCCGGGCAGAGTCTTCGCGAGGAAGAACCAGATTCCGGCAACGCCGGCGACGATCATGAAAATGATGATGGCGATATGGTCGCCGATAAAGTTCCCGAAACCAAAGACGATTCTCGAGAAAGCCGGCGGCTCGGCTCCTCCCTGGGTAAAGGAATCGGAGATTTTCGGAAGAGCGAAAGCGACCAAGGCGAAAAGAATGACAAAGGCGAAAACCAAAAGCAGGATCGGATAGGTGACGGCCGACCTGATGCGGCCCCGCAAATCCTTTTCTTTTTCCAGAGTGACGCTCAAATCTTCGAAGACCCGATCGAGGTTTCCGGAAGCTTCTCCAGCCCTCACCAAGTTGATGAAAACCGAGGAAAAATACTGGGGGTACTTGGCGAAAGTCGAATAAAAAGGCCTTCCTTGCCCGAGATTGTCCCTGATCTCGATCAGTAATGATTTGACAACCGGCTTATCGAAGTCGGCGATCAAAATATCGATCGCGTGGAACAAATCCGTTCCCACTTTGAGCATCAGACTCAGGTATTTGGTCAAAAATACCTGGTCGTCGACGGTAACCGCCGGACTAAAAAGCCCCCTCAGGCCCTGACCGGTTTTTTTCGCTTCCACCGCCTTCAAGGAAATCGGCCGGAGATTTTGCGTGGCCATCCATTCCAAAACCTGGGCCGGAGAATTGGCCTCGACCGTTCCTTCGGTCACTTTGCCGCTCGGCTGGGAAGCTATGTAGCGGAATTTCATTTTTTTATTCCCTGATGACTCTCAATATTTCCTCGATAGTGGTGAGGCCTCTTTCGGCTTTCCGGATTCCGTCTTCGAACATGGAGATCATTCCTTCTTTGCGGGCTTCGGCCTTCAAGACGTCGAGGGAAAAATTCGGATCGACGATGATCTTGCGGATTTGTTCGGTGATGTTCAGAACCTCGAAAATGGCCATACGGCCCCGATAACCCGATCCGCCGCAGACCGGACAGCCGCGTCCGGCGTAAACCACTTTCGGAGGAGTGAATTGCTCTTCGAGTCCAAGTTCTTTCATTTGTCGACGGAGCGATTCGACGAGCTCCGAAGAAGGAGAAAGGGAATAAATGCAGTTGGTGCAGATTTTCCGAACCAGCCTTTGGGCGACGATGGCGTTCAAGACTGCTGCCGCCAAAAACGGCGGCACTTTCATGTCGATCAGCCTCGGGACGACCGTCGGCGCGTCGTTCGTGTGCAAAGAAGAAAGCACCAGGTGCCCGGTCAAAGCCGACTGGACGGAAATGGAGGCCGTTTCTTCGTCGCGGATCTCGCCGACCATGATGACGTTCGGATCCTGACGGAGAATTGATCTTAAACCCGTGGCGAAAGTGATGCCCGCAACCGGATTTATCTGCGTCTGGTTGATGTATTTGATGTCGTATTCGATCGGGTCCTCGATGGTCACGATGTTCACTTCCGAACGGTTGAGCATCCCGAGGATAGAATAGAGGGTGGTCGTTTTTCCGGAACCGGTCGGTCCGCAGACGAGGAGCATGCCGTAGCTTTTTTTGATATTATCGCCCACCAATCCGGCCATGTCGTCGAACATGCCGAGTTCCTGAAGGGAAAGCGGCCGTTGGGTCGAAGGCAAAAGCCTCATTTCCACTTTTTCCCCGTAATAAGTGGGGATGATGGAAACACGGATATCCAAGATGTCGGTGCCTATTTTGTGGCGGAATCTTCCGTCTTGGGGCTTGTAGTGCTCGTCGATCTTCAAAGCCGCCAAAAGCTTGATGCGGGCGACGATCGCCGGATGGACGTCTTTGGAAATCCGGAGGATTTCCCGCAAAACGCCGTCGATGCGGTAGCGGACAAGGATGCCGTCTTCGAAAATCTCGAAATGGATATCCGAAGCCCGCAGGGAAAAGGCGTAGGCGATCAGATTGTCGACGATGGCGACGATCGGCACGTCCGCCGCCGCTTCTTCTCCGCGCTTTCCGAGCCTTAACGATTCGGCGATGTTCGTTTCGATGAGCTTACGGAAATCCTCCGATTGACGCTGACTGTAGAGCATGAAGCCTTTGTTCAGGTCGGCGTCGACCGCGAGATACGGCCTTATTTTGGCTTTGATGTAGCGTTCGATGAATTCGATCGTTTCCAAATTCGACGGATCTTCCATGGCCGCGGAAACGGTTCCGTCGGGTTCTTGGTCGAAAAGAATCACCCGGCGCTGCCGAGCCACGTCTTCGGGAAGCAGTCTCAAGATGTTTTCGTTGACGGTTTTCGCGTTCAAACTGGCGAGCGGCACCTTGAAATAATCCGAAAGGATATTGATCCAGTAATCCTTGGTAATGACGCCTTGGGAAATCAAAACATCAGCCATGTTTTGGCCGAGGCGCTTGGTTTCTTTGGCCGTCTCGTCGAATTTTTCCGCGTCGATCAAACCTTCTCTGAGAAGAAGGCTTTTTAAAGTTTCGTCGGGAATCTGAAGCATGTGAATATCGCGTCTGTTAAAAAGACGCAAGAATAATATCTCGTTATCAGTATAACAAATTAATGATGGTCCGACTATTCAAAATCAACGCCGAACGCCCGGGAAATCAGAGTAAAAGTTTCGACCAGAAAGGCAATATTGCCGGAAGCCATAATTGACACGCTACGATGACAAATATGGCCAGAGGCACCCAAAGATAATAAAGGGGAATACGCTCGCTTTTTGGCGTTTGATTTAAAAACTTAGCTTTGATTTTAGAAAACAAATGAATCAAAAGATAAATCAAAATCAAACAAA
>JAKJEF010000023.1 GCA_022705565.1 Patescibacteria group bacterium | reverse complement strand
CAAAAGGCACGATTTTAATGAGAAGATCGACGCCGTTCTTAAGCAATTCGATGAATTGCTCCCAACCGCAACCGGTTTCGGGGCATTTCGGAATCAATCCTCTGGCGGCTTCGACCGCTTCTTCCGCGTCTTGAGCCAAAACACGTGGAATCAACATATCGGGTTAATTATATCACAAACAGATAATGCCGATCAGTTTGTCTCCGGAATTAAGCTTGATGATCCGTACTCCCTGGGCCGCTCTCGCGGTCTGGCGCACGCTTTTGATCTCGGTGCGGAGAATCTGACCCTTGGCGGAAAGGGCGATCAATTCGGTTTCTTCGGAGACAACGCAGGAAGCGACCAGTTTGCCGGTTTTTTGCGTTATGGTGGCGGTTTTTATTCCTTTGCCGCCGCGGCTCTGAACCTTGTACTGTTTCAAAGGAGTTTGCTTGGCAAAGCCGTTGTCCATGACACTCAAAAGATTGGCGGATTTTTTCTCGGCCGGAACAATGTCGAACGAAGCCACCTTATCCGAGGAGGAAAGGTTGATGCCCCGCACTCCGGAAGCGGCCCGGCCCATGGCCCTGGTTTCCGATTCCTTGAATCTGATGGCCTGTCCTTCGATCGAGGTGATGACGATCTCGTCCTTGCCCGAAGAAAGCTTGGCTCCGACAAGCTTGTCTCCTTTGTTCAAATTGATGGCGATGATACCGTTCCTCCTGATGTTCCCGAATTCCTTGATGCTCGTTTTTTTGATGACGCCCTTCGAGGTCACCATCACCAAATAGCCGGAACCGGATTTCAGCTGCTCGTTCGAATAGGTGACGATGGCATTCACCGCCTCGTCCGCCGGAATCTCCAGGAAATTCTGGATCAGCCGGCCTTTGGCCGTGCGGCTCGCGGCCGGAATCTCGTAAACCTTGGTTTGGAAAACACGGCCTTTTTCCGTGAAGAAAAGGATGTTGTCGTGGGTGGCGGCGGAAATGAAATGCGTCAGGAAATCGTCTTCGCCGACGTCCGAACCGATAACCCCTTTTCCACCCCGATGCTGACTCTTGATGTTCTGCGGCGGCAGCCGCTTGATATAGCCGCTCTTCGAGAAAGTGATCATCACCTCTTCTTCGGGAATGAGGTCCTCGTCGGAAAACTCTTTGAGTCCCGAAGCAACCACCTTGGTCTTTCTTTCGTCGCCGAATTTTTCCCTCAAGGCAAGCATTTCCGTTTTGACCACTTTCAAGATGGCCTTGGCGCTTTTCAAGAGCGCTTCCAAATCGGCGATCAGTTTCTTTTTCTCCTTGAGTTCGTTTTCTATTTTTTCCCTTTCCAAAGCGGCCAGGCTCTGGAGCTTCATTTCCAAAATGGCTTCGGCCTGGAGCTCGCTCAAATCGAAATTCTTCACCAAATTTTTCCTGGCGGCTTCCTTGTCTTCGGATTTCTTGATGGTCGCGATGATCTTGTCGATGACTGAGAGCGCCTTCGATAAGCCTTCCAATATATGAGCCCTTTCCTTAGCTCGCCTCAAATCGAATTCGGCTCTCCGCCGGACCACGTTCTCCCGGTGTTTCAAATGCACGGCGAGCATGTCTTTCAAGGACATGACTTCGGCCCGAAGGCCGTCGGAAAGCGCCAGCATGTTCAAATGGAAGTCCTTCTGCAAATCGGTGAATTTGTAAAGCTGGTTCAAGACTTTTTGGGGGACGGCATCGTTTTTCAGCTCGATCACTATCCGCAGTCCGTCTTTGTCCGATTCGTCGCGGATATCCTTGATTCCTTCGATTCTTTTATTCTGAACAAGCTCGGCCATTTTGACGATGAGCTCGGATTTGTTCACCTGGTAAGGGATCTCGGAGACAACGATCCGTTTTTCTTCGACATCGGCCGCGGCCCTGCAGGTGATGCCTCCCCTGCCCGCGGCATAAGCCGCGGCAATGGCTTTCTTGTCGTAAATGATACCGCCGGTCGGAAAATCCGGACCTTTGACGAATTCCAAAACATCCTCGGTCGAAGCTTCGGGGTTGTCGATCAAATAAGCTTCGGCATCGATGATTTCGGTCAGGTTGTGCGGCGGAATGTTCGTCGCCATGCCGACGGCAATACCCGAGGCGCCGTTAATCAAAAGATTGGGCAGCCTCGCCGGCAGAACAATGGGTTCAAGCCGGGTGGCGTCGTAGTTCGGCTGCCAGTCCGTTGTTTCTTTTTCGATATCGGCCAAGAGCTCCTCGGATATTTTGGCCAAACGAGCCTCGGTGTAACGCTGGGCCGCCGGTGGATCGCCGTCGATCGAATTGTGGACAAATATTCCGGCTGCCAGCGCGAAATTGTGCGACCGGTCAATGGTCAGGTCGTATACGTCTTCCTTTTTATCCAGCTTCTCCACCCGCGACACTTTATGATTTCCGTCCAATTCCTGCAACGAATCTTGAGGAGCCAAACTTCGAGCCTCTTTATAGGAGCCGTCTTTCATCATGAAGCGGTGGTCCGGAGTACATTCTATCTCCGCGCCGCTATCGAGCGTTACTCTGACAAGTTCCGCGTTTTTCCTTGTTAACCTTGGGTTTTTTATTTCCGCGATCGCAACGCGATCCGATTCATTAATCGTATAAGTATAATTTTTCTTTCCTGCCCGATATTCTTCCACTAATTCCCCAAACGACAGATCCCTGCCATCGGTAAGCTTGACTTTCGTGTCTTTTGTAAAGCAACCGAAGTTCCCCTGGCCCTGGACCAATGGGTAGCGTAAAGAAAAATCCTGAGCCATGCGCACCATGGCGTCGTAAACAGCCACGTCTCCGTGCGGATGGTATTTTCCAAGACATTCTCCGGTGACCCTCGCCGCTTTCATGAATTTGGCTCCGGGAGTGAGGCCCATATCCCACATGGCCCAGAGAATGCGGCGCTGCACCGGCTTTAGACCGTCTCTCGCGTCGGGCAAGGCCCGGCCGACGATAACGGACATGGCGTAATCGAGATAAGCCTCCTTCAGTTCGGCGGTGATTTCCCGCTCCGTTATCTTTTCCACTGATTGTTTTTTCTTTTCTTCGTCCATGTTCGGGCTACATTATATATATCAATAGGACAAGACCGCCAATTTGGTCTTTTCTTCGCTTCCGAGATCTTTTTTCTTGATCGTGAACTTTTCCTGCGGTAAAGCTTCTTCGCCGAGTTCGGAAGCGAGTTTTTTGGCGTCTCCCGCGGGAATCGCCCATTTCGGCTCGATCGCCTTCACATAACGCAAACTCGAGGCGGCCGAAGCCGGAACAAAAAGAATGTCGATTCCGTCCAGGCTGTCTAGTTCGTCTTCGGTCAAATCCGCGGCAATGTCTCCGAGAAATCCGAGCCTCAAGTCTTCAAGCACGACGCTGTAGGCTGTTTTTAGGAGTTTTCCTTTGGATTCCTTGGAAACAAGAACCCCTTTAATCCTTGCCGGACCCAGGTTGTATTCGCCCGGCCCGAAAATCTCCTCTTCTTTCGGGGGAAAATCGTCTCCGCCGATTTCTCCGACTTCAAGCGTCGTATGCAGGATCAAATCAGCTTTCAAACGGCTTCCGGCCGAAGCCGCGGTCTCCGGGTCGATAACCAAGTTAAAATTCGGCGTCTGTATTTTGTAACATCCGCCTCCATACCAGTTAATTGTCATTTAAGTCATTTTATCAGATT
>JAKJEF010000022.1:1610-4832 GCA_022705565.1 Patescibacteria group bacterium | reverse complement strand
GGGAGTATAACCGGAAACGAGATTGTCGATCTCGCTGTTTATTAGGATATTGGCCGGAGCGGCAAGCGTTAGATTCGTGCCGACTTCGTAAAGAAAACTGTTTATGCCGTTGTCTTTGATGGTCACCGGATTGCTGCCGGCCGGACCATAGGCGATTGATTCCATTTCCGTCGACAATTTGTACGATCCTCCTTTCAGAAAAGTGTAATAATGGAGAAAATCGTTCACCGGATCGACGGGTAAAACGGACAAAGGAGATCCTCCGGGGATGGAAGTGAAATCAACCGGTATCCAACCCGAACCGTTGACTTTTCTCAAATCTGTTTCGGCCACGCAATGATAACCGTATCCGGTCGGCAAATCCGGAAGATCGTAGGAAGAACAATCGGGTTCGCTGTCCGGCAAAGAAAGATAAACGTCTTTGGGATCGCCGTAGAGTTCAGAGACTTGAGTGTTATAAACGGTGAAAAGCTGGGTGAGGGACTTCATGTCGGATATTCTTTCCGAATCTCTCGTTTGTTTCAAAAGCTCCGCAGGGTTCAGGACAAGAATGGTGACTCCGGTCAGGACTCCCAAAATCCCCATGACAAGCAAAAGTTCGACAAGAGTGAAACCTGGAGAATATCGGAAGATGATCGTTGCTTTTAGGCGGCCAAGGAGCATACCCCAAGCGGTTATTTCTTTTTCAGAACTTTTTGAACCGCTTTTTCGATATGGTTCGGAGCCATACCGTATTTTTTGATAAGCTCCTCGCCTTTCCCCGATTCCCCGAAAGTATCCCGCATGCCCACGAATTCGATCGGCGTCGGATGCTCTTCGGATAGCATTTCGGCCACGACCGAGCCCAGACCTCCGGCGATTTGGTGCTCTTCGACCGTGACCACGGCCCCGCATTTTTTGGCGGCGGCGATAATCGTCCGATTGTCCAAGGGTTTGATCGAATGGCAATTGATGACGAGAACGTGGACTTTTTGCTTTTCGAGGTTTTTGGCCGCGAGTAAGCAATTGTAAACAAGCGGGCCGCAGCCGATGATCACCACTTCGGGTTTTTTGCCGTTACCCGGCTGCCAGAAAATCTCGGCCTTTCCCGGAACAAAAGGAGTCTTTTCGGTCGTCATGATCGGGGTCGCGTTTCTCGCGAATCGCAAATAGGCCGGACCCCAGATCTTGGCAACGGCCGCGGTCGCTTTTTTCGCCTCGATCGCGTCGCAGGGCACGAAAACCTTCATGTTCGGCATGACCCGCATCAAGGCGATATCCTCGGTCGCCTGATGGGTCGCTCCGTCCGGACCGGTGGAAACCCCGGCGTGGTGGCCGGCGATCTTGACGTTCGAATCGTTGTAGCAGATCGTCGTCCGGATTTGTTCCCAATTTCGGCCCGGAGAGAAAACGGCGTAGGAAGAAATAAACGGAATCTTGCCGCTCAACCCGAGACCGGCGGCAACGCCGACCATGTTCTGTTCGGCCACGCCGACCTGAAAAAATCTTTCCGGGTATTTTGCGGCGAAAGCTTCGGCCCGCGTTGATTCGGTCAAATCCGCCGAAAGAGCGACAACGTCGCTGTTCTCGCTTCCGGCTTCCAAAAGCCCAAGGCCGTATCCGTCCCTCAAAGCCGCCTTCTCGGGATTTTCGGAGAAAATATCGGGGTTCAGATACAGTTCGGGGTTAAGCATGGTTTATTCTTCGTCTTTTTTCTTGGTGACCAATTTCCAGTGATAAGAGTAAAGAGGAACGCCGATGATAAGCATGGCCAAGGAATCGGAAGCGTCTCTCTGACGCTGCTGCTTCAGTTGGCGTTCGTTGAACGCGGCCAGTTCTTCCGGATCCGGTTCGACGTATTCCTCGTTCTCTCTTATCGGCTTGGCCGAGGGATAAATATAATACTGGTCGACTTCGGTGAAAATAAAAGTTTTCAGGGCGAGGTTCACCAATCTCACCGAGGCGGTGATAATAAGCACCAATCCAACGAAGGAAAAAATATAGAGATAGATTATCTTGATGATTCTTAGGATATTCATGTTTTTTTGTTGTTTATTCCATTTCTATTTTGCCGCCGAGCGACCTTAATTCTTTCAAAGCGGCAAGGGCCTGGTCTTTGGTCGGCGGTTTTCCGTGCCAAGCGTAATCGTTTTCCATAAAGCTCACCCCTTTTCCGGGAATGGTATGGGCTATGATCAGGGTCGGCTTCTCGTAAATGGTCTTGGCTTCATTCACGCTATCGACTATTTCCTCGATGCTGTGGCCGTTGATCTCCATGACGCGCCAATTGAAAGATTCGTATTTCTCCCTTAAAGGCTCGAGGGGCATGACATCCTCGGTAAATCCGTCGATCTGGATGTTGTTCCGGTCCATCAACATGGTCAGGTTGTTTATTTTGAGTTTTCCGGCGAACATCACCGCTTCCCAATGGTTTCCTTCGTTCTGTTCCCCGTCAGAAACAAAGCAATAAACGCGGTATTTTTTCTTGTCGAGCTTGGCGGCCAAAGCCATGCCGATCGCTTGGCTAAGTCCCGTGCCCAAAGGCCCGGAAGTCGTTTCCGTTCCGGGCAAGGATTGCCTGTGGGGATGACCCTGGAGCCGGGAGCCGAGCTTTCTTAGAGTATTCAGCTCGTCGAGCGGGAAATATCCGGCGTAAGCCATGGCGGCGTAGCGCACCGGGCAAATATGGCCGTTAGATAAGACCAGCCGGTCCCGATCCGGCCAATCCGGATTTTCGGGTTTGTGGTTCAGAATGTGGAAATAAAACGCCGAGAAAACATCGGCCATACCCAAGGGCCCGGCCGAATGACCGGAACCGGCTTCGTAAAGCATTTTGACGACGCTTTCGCGGATTTCGTTGGCCCGCTTTTCCAAAAACTTTATTTTTTCGTCGGTCAGTTCAAACATTGGACAAGTCGGCGTAAGCTTTGGCCGGATCTCCGGCGTTAAAAATATACGACCCCGAAAGAGCGATATCCGCTCCGGCCTCGGCGATGGATTTGATGTTATTAAGATTGACGCCGCCGTCGACCATAACAATCACTTCCGGGGCGGCTCTTTTTATCTCCGTTACTTTTTCAAGAACAGCCGGTTGAAACTCTTGGCCGGAAAGCCCGGGTTTCACTCCCAAGATAAGCAGTTTTTTGAAATCGTCGACATATCCGAGAGCTGTCCGTGCCGAAGTCTCCGGAGAAACGGCGATCACCGGCTCGGCGTTGTATTCTCCGCAAACGTATTTGAAGA
>JAKJEF010000022.1:0-1570 GCA_022705565.1 Patescibacteria group bacterium | reverse complement strand
CCGCCGCTTCTTTGACGCCAGCCATGAGCCAGCTTTCGATGATCGCCTCCGGCTTGTCGACCATGAGATGAACACCTATTCGAAGCTGACCGTTGTAATAATCGATCATCGGTCGGAGTTCGTTCGCCGCGTTCCAGGTGATATTCGAAGTGAATGTTCCGTCGGCGATGTCGAAATGGATGGTTTCCCCGGCCGGCAGAAAAGATTTCACCGTCCGTATTCTCTGCTCGACGCAGGAGAGACTATCGCAATTTATTGCCGGTTGGATTTTCATTTATTGATTATATCCGAGCGAGGACTCGATGTCTTTTATCTTTTGGATCCTCCGCTTGTGTTTTTCTTCTCCGGAAAAAGGAGTCTGGAGCCAAACGCTAAGTATTTTTTTCGCTGTCGCGTCGTCGTTGATGTCGGCGGCGAGAGATAAAACATTGGTGTCGTCGTCGTTCCGGCTCAAATAGGCCTGATCCGGACTGGTGATCAAGCCGGAACGGATGTTCTTGAACTTGTTCGCCACCACGTCGACGCCCACTCCGGAACCGCAGATCAAAACCCCTCGGCGGTTATCGGTGTCGACCGACACTTCTTGAGCGAGCTTCACGGCGAAGTCCGGATAATCGTCATCTGGATCCAAAACGCTGTTGCCGACATCGACAACCGTGTATCCCATTTCTTTCAGAAAAGCTTTCAGAGACTCTTTCAAATTGAATCCGCGGTGATCCGCTCCGATATAAATGACCATGGTTTAGATTTTCACTTTTTTGATGTGTTTCAAAAGCACCGCAGCATAACCCCATTCGTTATCGTACCAGGAAAGCACTTTGACGAGATTCCCGTCGACCACTTTGGTGAAAGTGAGATCGACGATAGCGGCGTAAGGAGAGCCGACGATGTCCGAAGAGACAATAGGTTCGCTCGTCGATGCGAGCACTCCCTGCCATTGGGGCATGGCTACCGCGTCCATCAAAATCTGGTTTATTTCTTCGGCCGTGGTCGGCCGCTTGGAAATAAAAGTGATGTCGGCGACCGATCCGATTAAAACCGGCACACGCATGGAAATGCCGTCGAATTTGCCCGTCAAAGCCGGAAAAGCCCTGGCCACGGCCAAAGCGGCTCCGGTTGTCGAAGGTACGATGTTGTCGGCCGCGGCCCGGCCGCGACGCCAATCGCTTCCTTTGGATATCCCGTCAACCAGGCCTTGGGTAGCGGTGTAGGCATGGACCGTGTTTAAAATCGCCTTTTCTATGCCCGGGTTTTGGGCGAGAACGGCGATCACCGGCGAGGCGGCGTTCGTGGTGCAGCTTCCGTTCGAAGTCAGGGTGGTTGTTTGGAAATCGTCTTCGTTCACGCCAACCAAAACGGTTTTAGCATCCCCCGTGTCCGCGTCTTTAGCCGGAGCGGTCAGAACCACTTTTTTGGCTCCGGCCGCGATATGCTGTCTCGCCGATTCGTAGGATTCGAAAACTCCGGTCGATTCGACGACGATATCGATGTTCAGGTCTTTCCAAGGGAGCTCCCCTGGATTCTTGATCTGGAAAAACTTTATTTCCTTGTTGTCGACCGAAAGAGTCGT
>JAKJEF010000021.1:6253-6564 GCA_022705565.1 Patescibacteria group bacterium | reverse complement strand
CTACTTGACATTGAGTTAAAGAATCAGATTTCGTTACTGGAAATCCGGCCATAACGCAGGAATCGAAATCCGTGATTTGCTTTAAAAGCTCATCGCATTTTTCTTGGCCTTCGGAGGAGCTCGACACCAAGCAGCGCGCGATCTGATCCGCCAGGGTATTCGACGCCGATTCAAATTTAATCGTTTGGAAGATGTTGTTTACCAAAGCGTCGAGATCAAAAAATTCCCTTTCTTTCGCGCAGGTCCGGGCTTGATCTTCCGGATAATTCAGGCAATTGGGATATCGGAGAACAAAACTCAATGCGACCAGC
>JAKJEF010000021.1:0-6243 GCA_022705565.1 Patescibacteria group bacterium | reverse complement strand
TAAGTATAAGACTTATAAACGCTTCCAGCCGCGCCCTCCTCCGAAACGTCAATACAATAAATTGTTTTATCCATCACTTCTCGAAAGTAAATCGGATACGCGGATGATACAGTTATTCCTTCCCAGCATTTATTGTCATCTCCGGATCGGATTTCTACTGTCGGCGGCCACTCGGTCTCAGAAATATATTCGGCTCCCAAGGTTTCCGGATACTCGAAAGAAATCTCGTTGCCTTCATATTCTTTCCAAGAATCGTCCACTTGATAAGGGAAAACGTAGACTCCGGTGATAAGCCAGCGGTTGCCGAATTTGGCGACGTTGATCTGGACCGCCCGCGATCCGGACATGCCCGTGCTTGTCATCTCTATGATTTTACCGCTGATGTCGTAGGCTTCGGAGTCGAATCTCGAAATTTCTCCGATCTCTATTCTTTCCGGCCAGGGGCTTGAGGTGATCCTTCCCAAAGCTTGCGAGGGATCGGATTTCCAAGCCTCGAGCAAATCTGGATCGAGAAAATCCTTATAATTCTTTTCTATATCTTCGCTCGCAGTCGGAGAAAGCAGGGAAACATTTTTCAAGGCGTTGCCGAAATTCTCGACAAGAGTTATAACGGCAGTTTTAACAGCCGCTTCTTCGGCTTCCGGACTCGATCGATAAGAACGCATCAGGAAAACAAGACCGGCGATCAAAACAAGAAGGAACAACACGGAAATGATTTTTTTGTTCATATGATTATTATAATCATTTTGTCATCTTTAGGATAATTTTCTCGCTTTCAATCTCAAGGAATTCATGACCACGGAGACGCTGCTTCCGGCCATGGCCAATCCGGCGAAAATCGGATTCAAAACGATTCCCCAGAACGGATAGAGCAGTCCGGCGGCCACGGGAATGCCGATGACATTGTATATGAAAGCCCAGAACAGATTCTGTTTCACTGTTTTGATCGTCTGACGGGAGAGCTCCAGGGCTTCGGCCAATTTTTTAATGTCCCCATGGAGAAGGGTGATTCCGCTCGATTCGATGGCGACATCGGTCCCGGTGGCCATGGCGATTCCCACGTCCGCCTGGGCCAGAGCCGGTGCGTCGTTTATTCCGTCTCCGGCCATGGCCACTTTCCTGCCTTTGCTTTGCAGATCTTTTATCCTTTGCGCTTTTTCTCCGGGCAGGACATCGGCCATCACCTCGTCGATGCCGATTTGTCCGGCGATGTATTTCGCAGTCTCCATGTTGTCTCCGGTCATCATCATCGTTTTTATGCCTTGGCCGTGGATGCGGTTAACGGCTTCTTTCGCTTCCGGTTTAAGGGTATCGCTCAAGGCGATGATTCCGGATCGACGATTGTCTATCTCTACGACAGCCGCGGTTTTCCCCTGGCGTTCGAGCCGAAGCAGACGATCGTCTCTATTCGTTTTGTCCGGCTTGTGGATATAGATATTTTTTCCTTGGACCGTAGCTTTGATACCCACGCCCTCGAGAGCTTGGAACTCGGAGCTTTCCACCAAAGATATTTTCCGCCTCAAGGCTTCGGCAACAATGGCCTTGGCTAAAGGATGTTCGGATTTTTTCTCGGCGCTTCCGGCGTATTTCAAGATATCGTCCGTCTTGAGAGTATTATCCAGAACTTCGACATCCGTCACTTCGGGTTTTCCTTTGGTGATGGTGCCGGTTTTGTCGAAAACGATCGTGTCCACCTCGCTCAACTTCTCGAGGGCTTCCGCGTTTTTGACAAGGATGCCGTATTCCGCTCCTTTGCCGACGCCGACGATGATCGCCGTCGGCGTGGCCAAACCCAAGGCGCAAGGACAAGCGATAACCAAGACTCCCACGAGGGAAAGAATGGCATAGGACAAGGCTGTCGAGAATCCGAGGTCGGGGATACCGAATGCGAGCCAGCCGACGAAAGAGAATACGGCGATCACGAGAACCGTCGGAACAAAAACAGCCGAGATGCGGTCCGCCAAAGCCTGGATCGGAGCTTTCGAGCCCTGGGCTTCTTCCACCATTTTGATGATCTGGGCGAGCATCGTGTCTTTGCCGACCTTGGTGGCTTTGAACTTGAAAGCTCCCTGTTTGTTGACAGTCGAACCGACGACCAGGTCTCCGACGAATTTGTCGATCGGTAGCGGTTCTCCGGTGATCATTGATTCGTCGATCGAGGTTTTTCCTTCGATTATTTTTCCGTCAACCGGGATTTTTTCTCCGGGTTTGACGATGACGATGTCGCCGACCATAACTTCGGCGATCGGAACTTCCTTCTCTTCGCCTTCGCGCAAAACCAAGGCGGTTTTAGCCTGTAGCCCGAGCAGTTTTTCCACGGCCTCGCCGGTTTTCAATCTCGATTGCGCTTCGAGATATTTACCCAAGGATACGAAGCCGATGACGACGATCGTAACGTCGAAATAAGTCGTTTCCGGAAGCTCCAAGATCGTCCTTATCCGGGGTAGAAGAACGACGATCGCGCTGTAAATATAGGCTGTCAAAGCGCCGATGCCGATAAGCGTGTCCATGTTCGCCGCCCGATACTTGACGAATTTGACCACTCCTTGGATAAAAGGCTGGCCGACCCAAAAAAGCGCCACCGAAGAAAGAACAAAAAGGACAACGTTCACGATATCCATCGGGATCGGAATCTTCGGCAGAAATCCGAAGAAACCAGCGGCGATATCCCACATCATATAGAGGAAGACGACGATCGCCGCCGGAAAGATGAATTTGATTTTGTTCCGGAGCGCCGCAAGCTCTTGCTCTTTTTGTTTTTTACTCATTCCTATTCCGAGGTGCTCGCTATGGTCCGAATGATCCGTGCTTTGTTCGGTTATCTCGCGGGAAAACAGGGAATAGCCGAGCTTTTCCAAATCATCGTTCATGTTTTCCACGGAGACCTTTTCGGGATCGTATTCGATCTCCGCTCGATCGGCCGCGAAATTGACATCCGCTTTTTCTACTCCTTCCAGATTTTCCAATCTGTTTTTGATGATATTGGCGCAACTCGAGCAGCGCATACCCTTGATCGTGAAGTTTTGTTTATTCATGGTATTTTTTTATTCGACGACTTTTATGGTGCCTCTCGGCACGCCCATGGCGCAGGCGATTTGGTAAACTCCGGGTTTTTGGGGAATGAATTCCATGACGAGCGTCTGGTCTTTTTTAAGGGGGAGCGGCCGGTTCCAAAGTCCGGGGATCATGATGGTCGACATGCATCCGTAGCTCGCGGTTTTGACTTCGACTTCGAATCTGATCGGCTGGCCGGCCTTGACTTCGAAAGAATTCGGCTGGATGTCTTGGACGCCTTCGTAAACCGCTTTGATGATCTGGACGTTCGCGGCCGTCGGATCGATCCGCTCCATTTGATTTTGTGCAAACCATTTTTCCGAAACGAATCGGCTGATCCCGAATTGGAAATCGAGGTTGTAGATCGTGAAAAATAGGATGAGGAGGCCGATGATTTTGAGGAATCGATCGGATAAACGCTCTTTGCCCAAGAATTTGGCGCTGGAAAAGCCGATCATAAAGAGGGGAATGGTTGTGCCGAGGCCGAAGAAAAGCATTATCAAGAATCCCTTCAGGGGATTTCCCGACAGGACGGCGAATCCCTCGACGACCACCGTGAACCCGCAAGGCAAGAGAAAGGTCAGGAATCCGACGACAAACGGCTCGAAGAATTTGTTTCGGTTTTTGAAAAGCCGCGCGGAAAAGCTTTTAGGCAAGGCGATCCGTATCCGCTGGAAAGCCTTGATACCAATCATTTGGAGCGCCAGAACAAGCATCGCTCCGGAGACGAATAGAACCATGATCGAAGCGACAATCGGAGACATTTTCATTTTTTCTCCGAATAATCCGAGCATTGATCCGAGCAAAGGCAGGGAAATCAAGCGTCCCAAATTGAAAAGAAGATGCGGTTTGGCTTTTTCCGTAAAACCGCCGCCTCTTCCGAAATCTTCGAGCCATTTTTTGGAAAGGGAGAGGATCAGTCCGCCGATCAGGGCGGCGCAACTCGATATTCCGGCGATGAACCCGAAAACGAAAAAAGCGGTCAAAGAGCTTTCCGAAGAAACATTGATCAAAGAAGACAATCCCGATTTGGAAATCACCAAGAAAATCGCTATCGCCGAAAGAGCGATAAGCGGTATTTTCCATCCGTTGCTTTTCTCTTCGAAAGCTTCTTTGGAGAAAGAATAGCCCAAGGGCTCGAATTTGGCATTCAGTTTCTCGAGGCTCGGACTTTCTTTATCGTATTCCAGATTGACCGAACTTCGGACCAGGGAAGCGTCGGCGAAAACGATTCCGGGAATAGAAAGAAGTTCTTTCTCCACAAGCACTTCGCAGGAAGCACAGTGCATGCCTTTGACATAAAAAGTCTTTTTGGCCATTTCAGCGATTGAAGATCTTGGTGACGCTCAAGATCTCTTCGATCATCTCGGTTTTTCTTTTTTCGTTCTTGGCGGCCATGGCGGATCTAAAGCAGCTGTTCAGGTGACCCTGCATGAGCGTTTGATTCGCTGCCCGTAAAAGGCCGATGACCGCGAGATTCTGCTGCATGATGTCGATGCAATAAGAGTCTTTTTCGGCCATGTCGATGATTTTTTTGAGGAGGCTCTGCGCTTTTCTGAATCCGGTCAGAGTTTTTTGCTTTTCGGTGTTCATATCGGTTTACGGCGTTGGTTTTTATTGCGACCTATACCTGGGGTATAGGTTAATAATACAGCGGTAGATAAAGCTGTCAATCGCTAAAAACCCCGTCTGGATGACGGGGTTTTGCGTTTTGCCGATCTATTGCCTCCTGAAATGGACTTGACCCGAATCGAACTTGATGAGCAACACCAGATTTCCGGCATCATCCATAAGATAACGGTCGGAATCGGAAACCGCGGACACGAACTGGCTTTCCTGCGATCCTTCGCAGAACATCAAAGTTGAGGCGAAGGGACTGAAACTGATGGCTCCGTCGCTCCAGGCTTCGTAGCTTCCGCTGAAACTGTTGCAATCGGTGGTTCCGGAAACCCGGCCGTCGGTAGAGAATTTGAGAGTGAAGGCATTCGTTCTCTGGGGAACGATGACGGAATCGTCGTTCATGATCGTTTGTTCCCAAACCCAGGTCGAAGCGGACAGAGCTTTTTTGGCGGCGGTATTTTGGATGCGGCCCTGGAAGACCGTCGCGTCGTCCTTGAAGATGGTCGCTTCTCCCTGATGTTCCCAAAAGACGATGCTTTCGTCGGCGTTAGCGTAGCGGGCGCCGCTAGCGGATATGGCGATCGGAAGCATCACCTTTCCCGTGCTCTCGTGGGTAAAGGTCACGGTATCTTTCTTGTTGTCGAAAACCGCCTTGACCGTGGTCGACCCGTCGGAATACGAAGCGAATGCGAGCTGTCTTGCCCGGATCGCCAAAAAGACGGCGATGACGGCCAAGACGAGCAGGGTAACGCATAAAACTATTTTTTTCCGATTCATGTTTTGTTTTATTTGTATTTAAGGCCCGACAGAGCCTCGCTGTATTTATTATAAATGGAAGAATAAAGGCGGGCTACTTCATCTTCGAGGCGATTTTGACGGCTTTGTCCGATATGGTGAAGTTTCCTTTGCCGCCATGATGAATGATTTTCGGATTTTTTGCTTTCGGGTCGATCCAAGCCTTGACCGCTTTTAGAATAAAGAAGTTGTATTTGCCGACGAGGTTCGCGTCGCTGATCTTGCATTCGATATTGGCGTAGCATTCTTTGACAAGCGGCGCTTTGACGCGGGAAGCGGGGAGAGGAGTGAGGCCGATCTTCTTAAATTTATCCGTATCCCGACCGGAACAATTGCCGATCTTGACGACTTTGTCGATCATTTTGGCCGTGGGAATACCGATGACGCACTCTTTGGTTTTCAAGAGGGTGTCGAAGGTATGATTCCGGCCGCTGATGACGCAGCCGATCAAAGGCGGTTCGAATTCCATCATCGTGTGCCACGACATGGTCATGACGTTGTTCTTGTTTTTGTCGGCAGTCGCGACGAGAACCACCGGTCCGGGCTCGAGCAGCCGATAAACCTCGGACAAGGGAAGAGATTTGATCATAATTCCATTATAATATATTTGCGCGCCGAAAATGTTATACTTTATAATAAGTAAGTAAGGATGAAATCCGATCTTAAAAAAGTTTTATCAATCTTCCTTGTAGGAGTCGTTTTGTGCGGCTCTGTTTTTTTATCCAGCCTTTGGCTGAAGTACGCTTCGGCTGTCGACGGAAGCGGCACGAATAC
>JAKJEF010000020.1:6490-6732 GCA_022705565.1 Patescibacteria group bacterium | reverse complement strand
ATCCGCTCCTTCCTTGAATCCGAAGGTGATTATCCGACCTCTGGTTTTTTCTTTCATATCCATGACAATGTTGTCGTCGAAATTCAGAATGGCCGTGCCTTTGGCGGACAAAGCGGAAACCAAGCGGGATTTCTCTCGCGCCAAAGCCTCGGGATTCGGATAGAACTCGACGTGGACCGGGGTTTCGGAAATGGCCGTGATGATCGAGATATCCGGCTTCGCGATTTCCAAAAGGTATTCGA
>JAKJEF010000020.1:0-6480 GCA_022705565.1 Patescibacteria group bacterium | reverse complement strand
GCTCCGTATTCCAAAACCAAAACTTCCGGATAATCCTTTCGCCGCTTGAGCAAGCCCGCGACTCCCTCGAAAATCACCTTGAACCAAAATCCGGTTTTCCTTTTGCTGTCTTCGCGATAATAGTCGTAATCCCCCAAAATGGTGAGTGGAAGCCCCAGTTCGTTGTTTAAATTGCCGCGATTCGCCCGGACGCTTTTCTTGGTTTTCAGAACGGAAAGCACCGCTTCCTTGGTCGAGCTCTTGCCGACGCTGCCGGTGATGCCGATAATCTGCGGATCGTATTTCTCGAGCGTCGCCTTGGCGAGCCCTTTCAGAACGATTTCCAGCAATTTCAAAAATGTTTTTTTCATCGGTTTTCAATCCCGGACTTCACCGGGACAAGCCATTGTATCTAATTCATGGGATTCGGTCTATCCGGCGCCACTTCGTAATAGCGAAGGATGAATTCCGCGAGTTTACGGAAAGCCGGAATAATGGTTTGTCCGGCCAAAGGCGCGCCCTCGGCCTTATCCATCCTCAAAAGGATCACGAATTTCGGGTCCGAAGCCGGAGCAAATCCGATATAGGTGTTGATGACGTCTTCGGTATAGCCTCCGTTCACCAAATCCGGGATAAAAGCGGTTCCGGTTTTTCCGGCCACGGTATAGCCGCTGACCGTCGCCAGCTTACCGTTGTCGACGGCGGAGACAAGCATATCCGTCACTTTTTGGCGGTTTCTTCGGAAACCGACCGGCCGATCATGACCGGATCGGCTTTGACGACGTGCGGCTTCATCATCACGCCTTTGTTGGCGATGGAGGCGATCGAAGTCCAAAGCCTGATCGGAGACACGGCCACCCCGCTCCCGAAAGAAGCCGTGGCGTAGTTTATGTCCCGGCCGTTTTTCAAATTCTTCGTGTCGCTCAAGCGCTCTCCCGGCAAATCGATGCCGGTTTTCTCGTTGAATCCGAATTTCTCGATGTAGTTCCAAAAAGTCTTTTTACCCATTTGCTCTACGGCGAAGATGCTTCCGGTGTTCAAGGATTTTTCCAAGACTCCGGCCATGGTCATGGTGCCGTGAGCCTTGTGGTCCCAGTTCTCGATGGTGTGGCCGTCGATTTTAACCGAACCGTTGTCGTAGTAAGTCGTCTGCGGCGTGATTTTTCCGGAGTCGATTCCGGCAGCCATGGTGACGATCTTGAAAATCGATCCGGGTTCGTAGACTTCCTGCACTGATTTATTGAGATAACTTCCCATGGAAGCGGAACCATAATTGTTGGGATCGAAATTGTCCGTTCCGGCCATAGCCAAGATCTCTCCGGTTTTGGGGTCGCCGACAATAACAAGCCCTCCTTCGGCTTTGTAGGTAGCGACGAGATTCTGAAGAGTTTTCTCCGCCTGCGATTCGATATTCGGCTCGATGGTAAGTTTAATGTCTTCCCCGTTTTCCGCTCCGATCCATTTACCGGAAATGGAATCGTTGGCCGAACCGACCAGATCCTCGTCGTAGAAGGATTCCACGCCGTACTGGCCGACGCCTTCGCGGACAAACCCCAAAACATGCGCCGCGAGTGTTCCATAGGGATAAAACCTAGTTTCCTCTTTCTCGACCTGGATTCCTTCGAGATTAAGACTTTTGATTTCTTTGGCGATTGCCTCCGGAACTTTTTTCATGAGCATCGCGTATGAACTCTCGGGTCGATCGAGCTTTACCAAAAGATCGGATTTTTTCATTCCGAGGATGGGCGCGAGGATCTCCGACGTTGTTTCCGGATCAGTGATTTTTTTCGGGACCGCCGTGATATTCTGGTATTCTTTTTTGATGGCCGCCGGCATCGAATTGCCGTTCTTGTCGGTAAAAAAAATACTCCCCCGTTCCGGTTCGACAAGATCGGCTCCGGCCCGCAAATTCTCGGCTTTGGCCAAATACTGCTGGCCGTTTTCTATCTGCAGATTGTAAAAATGGAATCCAAGGCCCATGTAGGCCGCGGAAAAAACCAGAACGATTAATATAAAGCGAACACCCATTGCGGATTTTTGTCTTCAATCAGCCCTTTCTCTAAAGCCATGAGATCGAGGTTTTCCGCATCGACGGCGGTCATGATCTTTCCTTTGAGCTCGGCGTTCACGAGCTGAGCCCCGTCGATCTCCTTTTCCAGCTTTTTGGCTTCGTATCTGAAGCCTTCGGCCATGGAACAAAGACCGACACTCACTCCGACGCAAACGAAAAGCGCGACGATCAGAAAGATATTCAACTTTCTAAACGGATTTTTGTTTTGGTTCGGTTGGATAATGGTCATTTTACGGTTAGATTACGCGGATCGCCCGGAGTTTGGCCGATCGACTCCGAGGGTTCGATCTTATCTCTTGCAAAGAAGGATCGATCGGTTTCGGATATAAAAGTTCTGCTTTGCCTTCTTTCGCCTGTTTTTTAAAAATCTCTTTGACTGTTTTGTCTTCCAAAGACTGGAAGGTGATCACCGCCACCCTGCCCTTGGAGACGATTATTTCCGGAATGGCCTCGAGAATGTCTTTCAGGTTGTCGAGTTCGCGATTGACGTAAATCCTGAATCCGAGAAAAGCTCTGGTTCCGAGATTGAGACGTCCGTATTCGTATTTCCGGGGAACGGCTTTTTTCAAAACCTCTACGAGTTCTCCGGTTGTCTTTATCGGACTTCTCCTTTCCGCCCGGAAAATGGCTTTGGCCATCGGACGACTGTATCTTTCTCCGGTAAGCTTCAGTATCTCGAAAATCTCTTTCTCGGACAGCCGCTTAAGGATCTTATAAAGCGGCTCCTGGTCGTCGCTGTAGGTCATGAGCAGGGGCTCGTCTTTCTGGAAGCTGAATCCCCGTCCAGACTCGAGCTCTCCCGAAGAAAATCCGAGATCGAGGAGCAATCCGTCGGCCTTTTTTCCGCGAAGCGCTTCTGGAATGTCGGCGAAATTCATGTTGAGCACCGTCACCCGGCTGTCATCGGCGAACTCCCGGGCCAGGCGTTCGACATTCTTTTTATTCCAATCGATCGCCAGATATTTTCCGTTCGGGCCGATTTTCTCGAGAATCGCTCTCATATGTCCGGCTTCTCCAGCCGTGCCATCGACAAAGAACTCTCCGGGTTGCGGATCCAAAGCGCGGATTGTTTCATTTAAAAGAACCGGGGTGTGCGCCGCTATCGGCGTTGACTTGTTTTTTTCTTCGGTGTTTTTTGTTAAATCCATTTTTCGACCTTTTTTCCGAACGATCTATTTCTCTTAGGTTTCGGCGGACTTGCTCCTTAAAGCCCGCCGAAACCTATATCCCCAAATCCCTCAAATGTTCGGCTATTTCCTCGGAAGCGCCTTCGGTCTTCTTCTTGTAGGAAGACCAAACTTCCGAATCCCAAATCTCGATCCGATTGTAAAGTCCGGTGACCACGGTTTCTTTCTCCAATTCCGCGTATTTGCGCAAATAATCCGGGATAAGCACCCGGCCCTGGGAATCGAAATCGCACTCGGCCGCGCCGGCGAGCATCAAACGCACGAAAGCCCGCGAATCCGCCTGGGTCAAAGGCAGAGCCACCAGTTTTTGCGCCAGAATATCCCAATCCTCGGACGTAAAAACAAACAAACAGCGATCCAGGCCTCTCGTGATTATGGCGCCGCTGGACAATTGATTCCTGAACTTGGCCGGAATGGCCAGCCGGGATTTCGTGTCTAGATTGTGCTTATATTCTCCGATAAACATTTGGGTTTTTAAGTTATCCACTTTTCCCCACTTTTATACCATTTTACTCCACAGGCCTTTTTAGGTCAAAATGTGTATAACTCCGGCTATTGTGGAAAAGTGGTTTATTAGCAACTGATCCGCCCTGCCGGAGGCGACCACCAAAAAAGTCCCACTTCTGCGGGACTTTTTTGGTTCTTCTAGCCTCTTGATCAGCCGAATGCCTTTTCCAGATTGGGCACGATCTGTTTTTTACGAGACATCACGCCCGGCAGATAAATAGCGTTGTTTTCCGGTTTTACGCCGAACGCTTTTTCGACAACTTCCGGATCTCCAACAAAGAAAAGCTTTGTTCCTTCTTTCATGATGTCGGTCGCCATGAAAAATACCGCTTCGTATCCACTTTGCTTCAAAGATTGAAGGGAATCGATGATTCCCTTTGCTTTGGATTCGATTTCCGCGGATTCGACCACTTCGATCTGGCCGATGCCGATTTTCTTTCCGTTGAAATCGAAATCCTTGAAATCCGAAGCGATAATCTCCTCTATGCTCCGGCCGTTCACATCCGCGTTTTTGGTTTTCAATTCGATTCCGAAGGCGATCATATCCTCGATTCCGGCGACCTTGGCGAGCTCGGTTGCGATCGCTTTATCTTCTTCGGTTGCGGTCGGCGACTTAAAAATCACCGTATCCGACAAAATGGCGGAAAGAAGAAGGCCTGCTAAAACAGGATTCGCTTTCACCGCTTCCAAGTTTTGTTTGGCAATAATCGTCCCTGTGCAGCCGATCGGCTCCGAATGGAAATAAATCGGGGTTCCGTAATTGAAATTTATTTTGTGGTGGTCGATGACCTCGATGATTTCCGCATTGTCCCAATTTTCGATCATCTGGGAAGCTTCATTGTGGTCGACGCAGACCAATTTCTTTCCTTCTCCGCTTTCCAAAATTTGCGGAGCCGGAACTTTGAAATAATCCAGAGCAAAGGCCGTTTCCTTGTTCAATTCTCCTTGTCTTACGGGAATATAGCCTTTGAGATTGGCGTAGACAATGGCCGAACAGATACTGTCCGTATCCGGGTTTTTGTGTCCTATGACGTAGATTTCATCCATAAAAGCATTATAACGCTAAACCGATTAACGCAATAATTTAGGCATGTAAGGTTGGTAATTTTTGGGTATTTCGAAGTAGGTATATAAAGCATCGTTTAATTGCGTAAAGAGCTCTTGCTTTGTTTCGGCTTGAGTAACGCAACCGGACACATTATCGACAAACGCGATATAACCGCCGTCTTCGGATCTTCTTAGAGATATTTGAAGCTTCATAGGCAGTCTCCGTTTATAAACCTCCAATAATTGAGGGACAATCTTTTTTTTATTTGAGAAAAACATTTTATTTTTTGATCGCGATGATCTGCCTCAAGATCAAATCTTTCGGCGACTTCATGTAGTCTCCCTTGAAATCGAACCAAACTTTGAGGAAATCGTCTCTTTTTATTTTACGTATTTTTCCGATTTCCGGATCCTGCAAGTAAATATGCTTTTTATCCAAACCGACAACTACGGAATAATGCCCATCGGCCACTTCCGAATCCGGATAATCGCTGCGGCCTCTCGTGAACCAATCGACGATCACCGGAATGCCTTTATCGAGATATTTTTCGATGTCGGAAAAACTGGCGTTGTTTTTAATGACGGCTTTAAACGCCAAACTCTCGGCCGCTCTTTTGATGTCCTCGGCCTCGACTCCGTTTGTTTTATAAGCACGGCAAAGTTTGGCCAGATCTGATTCGGATTTCTTTGTTCCGTAATAATCCAAAACCATTTTCAGGCTGGCCGGACCGCAATAACCTCCGTTCGAAGACTCTTGGAAAGGTCTAACCTTTAGCATCACATCCTGATATATTCGACCCAATATTTGTAAAGCTCTCTCGTCGCTTTGAGATCACCGACGTTGTACTTGGCGATATCCAAGAATTTCTTTTCCTTGAAAAGCCGGCCGACGTCGTCTCCAGTGATGCCTTGGGCTTTGGGACTCTCGATCCCGAAAGCCCGGCTCCACAAATGAAGATTCCCTTTTTTGCGGACCGCTCCGTAAAAAGTGAGTTGATCGAGCAAATCGATGTGGACTGCCCCGAATTTCTGGCTCGAAACATAACGGTTCGACATCAGATCTTTGGTCGGCCGGATTTTATTGATGGCCGACCTGACTGCCAAAAACGGCGCGTCAAAAGCCCGTCCGTTGAAACTCACGAATTCGTCGTATTTTGAGGCCGCTTCCCAAAAAGCCTTGAGCATTTCGGCTTCGGTCATCGCTTTGAATTTGACGTTGTTTTCTTCTTCGTCGGGGATATTTTCTCCCGGAGCCTGGTAATAGACCGCGCCTTTGTTTTGATCGTAATCAAGCATGCCGATAGCCACGATTTCTCCGGTCAAAGGAGAAAACCCGAGCCCGGCTTTGAGATCTTCGAGCGCCGCCTCGTATTCTTCCTCTCCGAAAGATTCTTTCTTCAGCCAGCGGGTCAACGACTCTTTAGTCGTCTCGTCCAAAGCGTCATAATCCTCGCCCACGGTTTCTATGTCGAAAATAAGTTTGGGCATGTTAATCGTTAAGATATTTCCTTTTCTTCAACCTTTCCGGCAGATAATCCTGTTCCACCGGCTCCTTATATTTTGGATTATATTTATATCCTTTGCCATAGCCGATGTCTTTCATGAGTTTGGTCGGCGCGTTACGCAAATGCAAGGGTACGCCTTCGTTCGGCATTTCCTCGATATCCCGCTGCACTTTTCCGTAAGCCA
>JAKJEF010000001.1:5056-108576 GCA_022705565.1 Patescibacteria group bacterium | reverse complement strand
ACGGTTCGGGCATGGCCTTTGTCGAGGGAAAGGTGGGGAATGCTCTTTATCTTGATGGAATTGACGATTGGGTGAACGCCGGGAACGGCGCGAGCGTCAATATTTCCGGTCCGATCACTCTCGCCGGCTGGTTCAACACCCCGGCCCCCGGAGGAACCAGTCGGATTATTTCCAAACAATATTCCGACACCTCGGAAACCACGGCGACCTCTTGTTACCAATTGGGTTATTACCAATCGACATACAGGTTCAGCCTTTATACGGCCACCGGAGGATCACTCGATAGACAGGTGGGCGGAGTCGGAACAAATACTTGGGCCCATCTGTTGGGAACATGGAACGGATCGACTTATCAGGTATACGTCAACGGTAACCTTGTTTATTCCGACAACTTCGGAGGTGTTTTGAAAACCAACTTCGCGACGCCGGTCACTATCGGCGCGAGCTATGCCGACGAAGCGATGTATTTCGCGAAAGGGAATTTGGACGAGGTAAGGATCTATAACCGCGTTTTGTCGGCCGAAGAAGCCAGGGCGATATATAAAGCGGAGAAATGATCCGAACTTCACTTTTTGTCTAATTTTTGGCAGTATTTATTCGTTGCTCCTATCGTCTAGTGGCCAAGGACATTAGGTTCTCATCCTAAAAACCCGGGTTCGATTCCCGGTGGGAGCGCATCTGCTTGGTGGCCTGTTATAATTTAGACTATTAATCAATGAAGATTTCTCCGTCCTTCACCCTTATCGAACTTCTCGTCGTCATCGGCATCCTCGCCGCCTTGACCGCGGCCACCGTCGTTGTCCTGAATCCCTCGGAACTTCTCGCGGAATCTCGGGACTCGGTGAGGCTTTCCGACCTCAGATCCTTGAACGAGATGCTCTTCATCTATACCACCCAGAGAGGCGAACCCGGAGGCAATCAGAATTACGTCTATCTTTCCCTTCCGGACAATAACGTCAATTGTTCTTCGTATTCTTTGCCGGGTCTTCCGGCTCCTTACCAGTATTCCTGCGTCACCGAAGCGAACTTGAGAAAGATTAACGGTTCCGGCTGGATTCCGGTCGACTTCTCTTCCATTCCCGGAGGTTCTCCCATACCCACTTTACCGGTCGATCCGGCAAACTCCGTTTCCTATTACTACACTTACATGTCCGGCGGATCGTACGAGATCACGGCCTTGCTCGAATCCGAGAGATATCTCAAATCTTCGGCCCTGAAAGACAAAGGAATCGATCCCGCGAGAATGGAAATGGGAACCAACCTTTCCCTGTGGAATCTTCCGTCCGGGCTCGTCGCTTATTGGCCCTTCGACGGCTCCGGATCGATCGTGAACGGCCAGACCCTCGGGCTCGAAGACCAATCTGCTTTCCAGAACAACGGCACGGCTTCGAACGCGAACGGTTCGGGCATGGCCTTTGTCGAGGGAAAGGTGGGGAATGCTCTTTATCTTGATGGAATTGACGATTGGGTGAACTTTGGCGCCAATGATAATTTGAATATGCATACGTCCGCCACGGTATCGATGTGGATGACAAGCACTCAAGATGCCTTATATCAAGTTATAGGAAAAAACAATGCTTTCTTTACGGCAGGATACATGGGCTGGCATATCAGTACCGCGACCACGCCATCGGATTTACTTTTTGAGGTTCAAAATGGAACCAATAGATGGCCGATTCGTTTTAACACGGGCAGGTTGTTCGATTGGACACTAATAACAGCCGTCAAAGACGGAAATACAATCCATTCTTATAAAAACGGAGTTTTGCAAACCACCGTCGCTGTCTCTGGAGACATGACCAGTGTTTACAATTGTCTAGCAGCCAGTTTCAAGGGAACGCAAAACTTCTTTAAAGGATCACTCGATGAAGTTCGTGTTTATAGCCGAGCTCTTTCCGAGAACGAGATAAAATCTTTGTATAAATCCGGGAGATAATTCAACTTTACCTAAGCATACTTATACGACGGGATAAATATGTTATAATTAATTTATGGATAAAAGAAAAATCTCTCTTTTTGTTTTGGGAATAGTCGTTTTAATCGCCGCGGTCGGTTTTTCCGTTTGGGATTCCGGCAGGAGCACGCCCGGAACGTGCGTTATTCTGCCGCAGGCCTATTGCGATGCAGTCGAAGAAAGTTATTCTGACGGTCAATTTATCGGAATGACCGCCAATATCCCGCCGCTGACGAAAGTTTACGCGCCTTTCGACGGCGTTCTCAAATATTCCGGGACAACGACCATGAACGGAAGGGAAATCGGCCTTTGGAGCGTGGAGAACAATTCTTCGGGATCATTAGACGAACAAAGCGTGGCTACGGTTTTTCTCGCGAATCTGATGAGAATCGCCGGCCAACAAAATACCGCCAATGTGAAAAAAGGGGATTTCTTGGGAAGAACGATTCAGTCTTTATCCGCGGACAACGGCTACAATTTCCTGGTTGATTTCAAACGCTATAACGCGGTAATAGGATATTCTTTGACTGACGCGGATTTGACGAGGCAGTTTTTCCCGGCGCGATAAGTATTTATACATTTTTAGCCTTTTTGACAGAACAGGCTATTTTGTGTTGTAATTGAATCACAAATAGCTCGTTGAAAGGAGGTCGAAAAAAGGTGCGTAGAGCAATAGGAATTGTTGCAGGTATCTGTTTTTTCTTTTTGGTGGTAGTCGTGGCCTTAACTCTGATTCCGGAAGCAAACCCTCCGATTGCCGAAGTTCCGATTGAACCTGATCCAAGCGAACCCGTAGACCCGATCAATCCGACACCAACGGAACCCGTTAAGCCTATCGAGCCGACAAAGCCAACTCTGGTTAGTCCGGTCAGTTTCAGCAAGAAAGCAGAAAGAGCCGAAGATAGACCCTTTCATGCTCTCATGACTGATATCCTGTGCAGGATTCCAGAAGGAACTGAAATAACGGTCGTTTCAGATGTTCGGATGCTTGAAAGTCATATCGATACCGTCGATCGGCCAATAGGCGAATATTGTCTTGAGGTCTATACAGATATCGGGATAATTAGATTTCTTGGGGTTGATCGAACCCAAGAGATCGAGAAGTCTCTCGGAGAAACACATTTTGATCCGGATGAAGGGGGGAAACCATACGCCGAGATTCCGGCTGGAACAATGATCAGTAGGAACAGTTATCCACTCCGTAATGACTGGGGAGAGGATATTAACCTGGTGATCATCGTTCAAGTATATTCGAAATATGTCGATTCGCTTGAACCGCTTGTCGCCTCCATACTCGAAGCCCTTCGCTAGCCCCGCTTACATCTTATAGATGGGCGGGGTTTTTGTTTGTCTATGATATAATCAATTCAATGAAAAAGATTTTCTTTTTCGCGATTTTGATAGTCGGGTGCTTATTATTAAACCCAAAAACAATTCAAGCGCAGTTTGTTCAATGCTTTGAGGGTGATTATCCTCCGGATAGCTATTTTCAATGTATAAACGGACAAATTTGCGCTGGTGATGAATGTGTCGCTCCATCAGAAGTTGAACCTACGTATATTCCTTCGGGAAGTATTATTAAATCCGCGAAAGATGAAGTTTGGATACAAGGAAAATATGAACGATGGCAAGAAGAAGGCTGTAAGCCGGGATTAGATGATTCTCTGCCATTATCTTGTTGCAATCCGGAACCATATAGTACCTGTGTCACTTCATACAGTGTAAATAGCACTGGCGGTTGTTCTGGAATGTCTTGCGGACAAGCAGGGAGAGATTTGCATATAGCCGGAACAGATAATCTGCAACCTTGGGGTAAATATCAAATTGTAAGATGTAGAGAAGAAATACTTCCAAGATCAGGAATATTCCGTAATGATTATCGATATCGTATCGACCGTCGTCTCTACTCCCTGGCCGACAAATGTACCAACCAGAACTCCTCCAACCAATGCTTAGCTAATAATGTCGGACTCTGGGCGGGCTCCTGCGATATCGGATCAGGCAACTTCTACAAATGCTGCTGTAACAACCAAACCAATAATCCTGTTTCTTCGGTTCCGTATTACGGAGAAACAAACGATAACTACCCTCCACCCGAAGGAGTTTGTCCGGCCGGAAGCAACATGAAATGGAACTCCGGAGCTGTTATCGATCCGAGTGAGTGCCAAAGTATATGTAATCCCGTTCCAGTCGAGAACTTTTGCTACCATCCTGATTGTAACTCTCCTTGTGAATACGGTACTCTTGAAGCACTCGGTATTTCTCCGACTCTCGCTTCCACTTATTTGAATAGCGGAATCTTAAGAGACGATCTTACCAAAGAAGAATGCGACTATCTTTGCAACGACATTTATGTCTGCAGAGATAACTGTCCGGTCTCGGTCAAATGTAAAAACTATACGAGCTATAACGACTGCGTCGACGGCGAAGGAGGTCTTTATTGCTTCGAGAAAAGAGATCCCGTCTACGAAATCTGTTCTTCTTCCTGTGCTTCCGGAGAACAAACTCCCATTGAGCCTGGAAGATTCTATTATTGTTCTCCTTTGGCTCACAATTGCGTCCAAAGCCAAAAAGCTTTTCTTAGTAAAGAGGCTTGCAAAGAAGAGGTTGGCTCCGAATGTTATACAGAAGAAGATTGCGGATTAAACTGTTCCAGTGTAACTACTTATTCCTGGTGCAATCCGAACGGCTCTTGTTCAAGCGGAAACTACGCTTCCTTAAGTGATTGCGAGACAGCCCAAGGAAAAGCCTGTTATACGACCCCCACTTCTTGCGCTCAGGCTTGCGGAGCTTCTTCCGGCGGCGGCTCCACTTGTTCTCCTATGCCGGGAGACCAAGGAACCGGACTTAATCTTACCCTTTCCTCTAACCAGTGCATGACCGAAGGAAGTTCTACGGAGATAGAATGGGAAACCGAGACAAGTAATTTGTCTTGCGGCCCTGGAGAAACTCTCGATAGAAACAGTATCCAAATTACTTGTAAAGATATTTGCGGAGATTGGACAGTCGCTTCGGCCGATGGATCGGATATTGTCAGCCCGAATTGGCGTTCCGAATACGGCCTGACGTGCGACCTTAGTTACAGATGTTATGAAGACGTGACCGATCCTGATTACCCCTGCGAATGCGAAGGATCGGTTTGCAGACGCTGCGGTAGCGGAGAGACTTGTTCTCGAATGTGCCCGGGAGAAACTCATCGCGGATATTCCACTTATACCGCCTCGAGATCCAGAAAAACCGAGGTGAGAGTGGTTTCCAGACCGACCATTCCTGAATTTTTCGCCAATCCGGTGGATATACTCTATACCGCCAACGAAGTTATTGGGCGCAAGTATTCCACCTTGAGATGGGTTTCCCGTTTTGAGGAGCTTGGTTCTCCGACCGACAAATTCTGTACTCTTCGAGGCAATGGAGTCAATTTTACGAGTTCTCTTCCGAGCGGGGACTCTTATCGGGTTTCTCCCCAGAAAACCACTGATTATAATCTCATCTGCCGGAATAGCGATACTCTGGAGCCGGAACAATGTTATCTTGATTCCGATACCAAAGAGGCGACGGTCAGAGTCTTCGGAGCCGGAATAGAGGAGACGAGACCGCAACCAGAATCATTTAAAGGGCTTGAGAAATTATTCGGAGAAGTTGTAAAAGCTTTTACCCTGTTCCGGGAAGGCAAATGGCCGCAATATTGAAATCTTCGAATTTTGCTGTTAAACAGAAAACCATGAATCTGAAAGCTTTGCTCTCGCGCGATTGGAAATTGTTCCGGTCGGTGGCTTACGTCGATATGGCGGCCATGGGAATTATCTTTGTCGCCGCCATCGTCAACATTCTCGGCCCAGCCGGCAATTTCGTGGTTTCGACCGGCATCATCGGAGACAAAACCACGACCGCGGAAATCATCGGCGTCGGATTTGTCGTCGTGCTCATGAACTCCTGGCTGTCTTTCGTCGTCTTCAGGAAAGAAAGGCTGATTTCCTGGTTTTTGGCCATGACCGGCCTTGTGGTCGCCATTCTGACTTTGATAAAGGTTGCGTCGGTGGTCTATTTCTGGTAGTATTTGGCCTATGTTATCAGTCATCAAAACCGGCGGAAAACAATACGTTGTTTCTTCCGGAGACAAAATCAAGATAGAAAAATTGGAAGCCGAGCCCGGACAAGAGGTGGTTTTCGATAAAGTTCTGTTCCAGGAAAAGGACGGCCAAGTGGAAATCGGCCGGCCCTATATCTCCGGCGCTTCGGTCAAAGCCAAAGTGGCCCGGCAGGCGAGAGACAAAAAGATAATTGTTTTCCGCTATCACTCCAAAACCCGCTATCGGAAGACCAAAGGACACCGCCAGCACTTCACCGAAGTCGTCATAGCTTGATAAAAATCCCCCAAAGGGGGATTTTCAGTCTCGACGTTCGATGGCGGCGGAAAGGGTTTCTTCGTCGGCGAATTCGATTTCGCCTCCGGTCGGAATGCCGCGGCCCAAGCGGCTGATTTTTTCCGTCAAAGGTCGGAGCTCTTTGCCGACGATTTGGCTATTGATGTCTCCGTAGGTCGTGGGATTGAAAGCGATGATGATTTCCTTGGCTTGGCCGCCGAGGTCTCTCACGATCCGGTCTTTCAGAACCTCGATCCGGTTTTTCTGTCCGGCGTCCAAGACGCCGGTTTTTTTGAGGTCGCCGAGGATTAGATAGACGCCGTTCCACTTCTTGGTGTTTTCCATGGACATCAAATCGGTTTCTTTCTCGACAATGGCGATGATCGCCTTGTCCCGTTTGGGGTTTTCGCAGATGTCGCAGAGTCCGCTTTGGTTCCGGGTGATATTGAAGCAGTTCTTGCAGAGAGTGATCTCTTTCAAAGAATCGACGGCGCTGGAAACCTGTTCGTTGAATCCTTTGCCGCGATTGATCAAATAAAAAGCCAAGCGGATGGCCTGCCTCGGGCCGATGCCCGGCAGTTCGGCGAAAACGTCGACGAACCGTTTAATTAATTCCGGGATTGTCATGAATGATGTCCACGTTCTCGAAAGAAACCAGGTTTTTGTTGAATCGGAGTTTGACGACGCCGATCGGACCGTTTCGGTGCTTGGCGATGATGATTTCGGTTTCGCCGTCGTCTCCCGGATCGATCGAGCGCGGATCTTTCTGACGCCAGATCGGATTGATGAAAATGACGACGTCGGCATCCTGTTCGATGGATCCGGAATCGCGGAGGTCGGAAAGCCGGGGCGCTTTGTTGTCCCGCTGGTCGACCGCCCTCGAAAGCTGGGAAACGGCCATGACCGGCACGTTCAGTTCCCTGGCTAAAGCCTTGAGACCGCGGGAGACTTCGGTCACTTGCTGAACGGCGCTGTCATAGTTTTTACGCGGCTGGATCAACTGGAGATAATCGACGATGATAAGACTCAAGTTTCTGGCTTCGGCCTGCAGACGGCGGGCCATACGCCGCAGTTCGATGATATTGGGGGACGGAGTGTCTTCGATGAAAATGGGCGCTCTCGAAAGCCGGTCTAGCGCTCCCTGGATCATTTCGTATTCCTGCGGATCGGATTTGCCGATGCGTCCGGTGCGCAGTTTCCACAAATCGACCCGGGCTTCGCAGGCGATCAGACGGTCGACGACCTGTTCGCGCGACATTTCGAGAGTGAAGATTCCGACCGGAAGGTTGACTTTGGTCGCCACGTGGCGGCCGATGTCGAGGGCGAAAGAGCTTTTCCCGAAAGACGGTCTGGCTCCGACGATGATCAAGTCGGATTTCTGGAGTCCGGAGAGCATGTTGTCGAGGGCGACAAATCCGGTGGGGACGCCCCTTAATTTTCCGTCGCCCTGCTCGAGTTCGGCGATGCGTTCGTAGGCTCCGCGGAGCTCGTCTTTGATCGGCACGAAATTCCTGGCGACCGAAGACTTGGAAATGGAAAATATTTTCTGTTCGACGTTGTCCAAAAGCATGTCGAGGTCCTCGGAACTGGCCAATGCGTTTTCCGTGATTTCCTGGGAGGCGTTGATCAAATCGCGGAGGATCTTTTTTTCTTTGACGATCTTGGCGTAGTGGCTCACGTGGGCGGACGAAGGAACGGAATTGACGAGTTCGGCGAGATAGCCGGATCCGCCGACGGCCTGGAGCAGGTTCATTTTCTTGAGTTCGGAGGTGACGCTCAAAATATCTATCGGTTCTCCTTTTTCCCAAAGCTTGAAACAGACTTTATAAATGTCGGCGTTCGCTTTCTTGTAGAAGTCGTTTCCGTCGATGACGTCGGCGATGTTCGCCAAAGCTTCTTTATCGATGAGGATCGCCCCCAAAACCGATTGCTCGGCGTCCAAATCGTGGGGCGGCATTTTTAGGTCTTTCGAATCCATACTCGGATTATTTTATTTTTTCTGTGACGATCGGGCCGTTTTCCGTGTCTTCCAGCTTATATCCTAACGCTTCTATTTTCTTCCTCAAAGCGTCGGATTGAACAAACTGTTGATTAGCTCTTAATAACTCCCGTTCTTTGACAATGGCTTTGATTTTCCGGGGAATAACCGGTTTTTTGACGTTTTTGAGACCTAGGCCGAAGATGTTGTCGAAATCGAGCAAAAGCCCGAGTTTTTGCTTCGAAGACAAGGAATCGTCTTTGACCACTTGCCAGGCGATACCCAAAGCCTCGGGAACGTTCAGGTCGTTATTCACCGCTTCGGTAAAAGCCGAACAAAACTTGTTTTCTTTATCCAAGGAACCGCGGCCGGATTCGGCCGCGAACATTTTAAGCTTCGCGATTTCGAAGCGCAGATTGTTCAGGGCGTTTTGGCTCGCTTCGAGCGCTTCCCAGGTGAAATTCATTTTGGAGCGGTAATGGGTAGTGAGCGTCGCGTAGCGGAAGGCGAGCGGTTCGAATCCGCGCTCTTTGATATCCCGCAGGGTGTAAAAATTGTCGAGCGACTTCGACATCTTTTCTCCGTTTACCATCAAGTGTTCGGAGTGCATCCAGTAATTGACGAACGGCTTTCCGGTCGAGGCTTCGGATTGGGCGATTTCATTTTCGTGGTGGGGAAAGATGTTGTCCACGCCTCCGGTATGGATATCGAAGTGGGGTCCGAGATAACGCATGCTCATGGCCGAACATTCGATGTGCCAGCCCGGCCGTCCGGGTCCGAAATCCGACGGCCAGCTCGGTTCTTTGGGTTTCATTGCTTTCCAAAGCACGAAATCGCGGGCTTCTTCTTTGTCGTATTCGTCGCTTTCGACGCGGGCTCCGGACTTGAGCGTTACCTTGTCGAGCCCGGCCAGTTTTCCGTATTCCGGGAATTTGTCGATTTCGAAATAAACCGAATCGTCTTTGCCGCGGTAGGCGAATCCTTTTTCGACAAGGGCTTGGACCATTCGCAGCATGTCTTTGACGTGCTTGGTGGCTCGGGGATAAACCGCGGCTTTTTCGATGTTCAGGTCTTTAAGATCGGAAAAAAAGATGCGGGTGTAGGGAAGGGTGATCTCGGAAATGGTTTTCGATTCCTCGATGGCTTTTTTGATGATCTTGTCTTCGACGTCGGTGATGTTCATCACCTGTTTCACCTTGAATCCGTTCCATTCGAGGGTGCGGCGGAGAAGGTCTTCGAAGATATAGGTGCGGAAATTGCCGATGTGGCTGAAATCGTAGACGGTCGGGCCGCAGGTATAAAGCCCGACAAAACCTTTTTTGATGGGTTTGAACTCTTCGACGCGGCGGCTCAGGGTATTGAAGATTTTCATACTGAGTTCATTATAACAGCGGTTTTCTCCGATGGCTAAATCCGGGTTGACAAGAGAAGGTTTTTATCTACAATGAGCTTGAAAAATATGGCGAACGAAGAAATCAAAAACGATTCGATTGAAATCAACGCCGAAGAAAAGGCGAACGAGGAAATTTTGAACGCCGAACTCCGGAAACTGGAGAAAGAAAAAGAAGAATATCTGGACGGCTGGAAAAGGGCCAAGGCCGAACTCATCAATTACAAGAAAGAAGAGACCGAACGTTTGCAGGAATTGGTCAGGTTCGGCAATTCGGATCTGATCAGAGACCTTTTGATCGTTCTCGACAGCTTCGACCTCGGATTGGCCACCTTGGACACGGACAAAGAAAGCCCGGCGATGAAGGGTTTTTACATGATCAGAAGCCAGTTCGAAGATGTTTTGAAAAAACGGGGATTGGAGCGGGTGAGGATCTCGACCGGACAGATGTTCGACCCGATGATCCACGACGCCGCGATCGTCGTCGACTCGGATCTGCCTGAAAACACCATCATCGAAGAAGTGGAAAGGGGATATACCTTGAACGGCAGACTGCTCCGGCCGTCGCGGGTGAAAGTGGCTCGGAAAAAATCCGCGGAGTCTTGATTTTTCGTAAAATTCGGATAAATTAACAAAAAATTATTCAAACAAACATGGCTAAAATCATAGGAATCGATCTGGGAACGACCAATTCGGCGATGGCCTACACCCATTCCGCCGGAGAAGCCGAGATTATAGAAAACAGCGAAGGCAACCGGACAACCCCGTCCATCGTCGCCTTGAGCAAATCGTCCGAGCGTTTGGTCGGCGTCTTGGCGAAGAGACAGTCGATCACCAACCCGAAAAACACCATTTTTTCCGTGAAAAGACTGATCGGAAGAAAATGGAGCGATGCGGAAGTGGAGCGCGACAAAAAATGGCTTTCTTACGACATCCGGGAATCGCAATCCGGCGGCGTGGAAATCAAAATGGGCGAAAAATGGTATGCGCCCGAAGAGATATCGGCCATGGTCTTGGGTAAGCTCAAAACCGACGCCGAGATGAGACTCGGAGAAAAAATCGAGGAAGCGGTCATCACCGTTCCCGCTTATTTCGACGATTCGCAGAGGCAGGCGACGAAAAACGCCGGTGAAATCGCCGGATTCAAAGTGAGGCGCATCATCAACGAGCCGACCGCGGCCGCTTTGGCCTACGGCTTGGACAAGCAGAAGAACGAGAAGATCGTGGTTTACGATTTCGGAGGCGGCACCTTCGACGTCTCCGTTCTCGAAATCGGCGAAGACACGGTCGAGGTGAAAGCGACCGGCGGAGACACCCATCTCGGAGGAGACGATTTCGACAAAAGAATCAACGAATACCTGATCGTCGAATACAAAAAACAGGAAGGCGTCGACATCTCGAACGATCCTTTGGCTCTACAGCGTCTCAAAGAAGCGGCCGAACGCGCCAAGCACGAGCTTTCGACGGCCGTGGAAACGGAAATCAATCTGCCCTACATCACTTCCGACGCTTCCGGCCCGAAGCACCTGCTTTTGAAGATGACCCGGGCCAAACTGGAAGAGTTAGTGGAAGACTATATCAACCGTTCGGTGGAGCTCACCAAAAAAACCGTCGAGGAATCGGGTTTCAAGATCGCGGATATCGACCAGGTACTTTTGGTCGGTGGCCAGACGAGAATGCCGAAAATGCAGGAAGCGGTCAAAGCGCTTTTCGGAAAAGAGCCGCATCGCGGCATCAATCCGGACGAAGTGGTGGCTTTGGGAGCCGCGGTCCAGGGAGGAATACTCCAGGGAGACATCAAGGACATTCTTCTCCTTGACGTCACGCCGCTCACTTTGAGCATCGAAACCATGGGAGGCGTGTCGACGCCGATGATCACGAAAAACACCACCGTGCCCACGGCCAAAACGCAGATTTTTTCGACGGCGGCCGACAACCAGACTTCGGTCGAGGTGCACGTTTTGCAAGGAGAACGTCCGATGGCGGCCGACAACAAAACTTTGGCCAAATTTATTCTCGACGGCTTGCCTCCGGCGCCCCGCGGAATCCCGCAGATCGAAGTGTCTTTCGACATCGACGCCAACGGGATCTTGAGCGTCAAAGCCATCGACAAGGCGACCGGAAAGACCCAAAGCGTCAGGGTCGAAGCAAAAACTTCCTTAAGCAAGGAAGAAATCGAACGTCTGAAAATGGAAGCCGAACAATACGCCGAAACCGACAGAAAAAAGAAAGAAGCGGTGGAAGCCAGAAACCAGGCCGAGGCTCTGATCTATACGGCGGAAAAATCTTTGAAGGACAACGCCGACAAAATCCCCGAGGACCTGAGAAAAGAGGTAAACGACAAAATCGAGGCCTTGAAGCAGGCGAACCAGGGAGAAGACGCGGAAGCGATCAGCCGTTCGGCGGACGAACTTTCCCAGGCGCTTCAAAAAATAGGATCATCGTTGTATAATAAAAAAGATGATCGCGGCCCAGACGAATCTTCCGCTGGTTAGCAACGAACCGGAAGTCGATTACTCGATTCCGAAACTCGTCGTTGTTTTGCTTTTCGGCTCCGCCATCGCGGCGGGCCTCGGGTATGCGCTTGCCTTCGGCGGACTTTTACGGATCGCGCTTTTCGGCGCCGGGCTTTTGATTTTCTTCAGCCTCCAGAGTCTGTTCGTGAAAGACCTTGGCCGGATAGCGCTTTTTCTTTTCATCGAAATATCGGCTCTGGCCGGAACGATGTTTTATTTCAAGGCGGCGGAACCTTTAGAGCTCTTCGGGATAGGTATTGTCGTTTTCTATCTTTTGGTTTTTTGGGCGAGTCGGAACGGACGGAGAGAATCGGAAATGTCTTTGAAAGTGAATTTTTTCCGCGTGGCGCGAACGGTGATTTCCGGAAGCATGATCGGGCTTTTGGTTTTCGAGGGAGCGCTTCTTAGCGTCCGTATCCATCCGGGAAACCAGGAATGGATTTCGAGGAGATCGTTCGAGAACAATATCAGCCGGCCTCTCGCGGGGATCGTGAGGATCTTCATGCCGGGAGTCGACGCCAACATGGAGTTCGGCGATTTCCTCGGCATCTTTGCTTTAAAAAACGCTTCGCGGATGACTGTCGGAGACGTGGGATTCGACGATCTGCCGGAAGAAACCAGGGAACAGTATCTGCGAACAGTGACGGACGAGCTCGAAAAAGCGATCGAGGATTTCGCAAAAGTCGATCTCAATCCGAACGCGAGCGTTTCCGATAATCTGTACGATATCGTGAGAAGCAGATTCGACGGATTCCTGAAAACCCTTCCGTCTCTCAATTTCGCCGGAATCGTGGTCGCGGTTATCCTTATACTGATGCAGAGTTTTGTCTGGCTTTTCAATTGGATCCTTTCGGCTATCGCCCTGATGTTTTACGGAATACTGATTTTCTTCGGTTTCGCCCGCGTCAGCCTGGAAAACCGGAGCCGCGAGACCGTGATCTTGCGGTAGATGTCGTTTCTGGGAGTTTACAAAAAACGTTTTTGGATTTAGCTTGTCTTTAAAGCGGATTTTTCATTCAAGCGATGGACGATTATTACAAAATTTTGGGGCTTAACCGTAATGCTTCCGAGGAGGAAATCAAAACCGCCTACCGCAAGCTGGCGCACAAATATCATCCGGACAAAGCCGGAGGAGACGAGCAGAAATTCAAGAAAATAAACGAAGCCTACCAGGTTCTCTCGAATAAGGAGAAGCGGCAGCAGTACGACCGCTTCGGACGGGTTTTCGACGCCGGACAAGCCGGAGCCAATCCTTTTCAGGGATTCAACTGGAACGTCGATTTCAACGGAGCGGATTTCGGGAACTTCGGAGGAATCGGAGACATTTTCGAGACGTTTTTTGGAGGAGGGCGAACCGGTTACGAAACCCGCCGCAAAGGAGTTGATTTGGAAATGGTCAAGGAGATCAGTTTGGAACAGGCGGCTTCGGGAACCAAAGCGGAGATTTCTTATTCCACTTTGGTCGAATGCGATAAATGCAAAGGCAAAGGATACGATTCTTCGAAAGGCGTTTCGAAATGCGAAGCCTGCAAAGGCAGCGGCCGGGTGAAAAATATGAGAAACACCATCCTCGGCAGTTTTTATCAGGAATCGGTTTGCCCGGAATGCCGCGGAAAAGGAAGCATACCCAAAGAACGCTGTTCTGCTTGCCGCGGCCGCGGCGCGGTTTCCGGAAAAAGGGAAGTTACGATCGACATCAAACCCGGAGTGGAAAACGGCCAGATCATCAAAGTGAGCGGCGTGGGCGAGGCTTTGGCCGACGCTCCAGCCGGAGATCTTTATGTGAGGATAAGGATAAAACCGCATCCGGTTTTCGAGCGACGCGGGAACGATCTTATCATGAAAAAATCGATCGGATTCAAGGACATTCTCCTCGGCAAAAAACTGGAGATAACGACTTTATCCGGAAAGAAAATAGATGTGGTCATCCCGCCGGGATTTAATCTCCGCGACGATCTTCGCGTTCCGGGCGAAGGTATCACCCGGCAAGGCGATCTCTATATCCGCTTCGAGGTGAAAACCCCGAAAAAAATCAGCTCCGACCTCAAGAAATCGCTTGAAGAATCGGACGGCGAGTGGTAAGATTCTCTTATCCCCCCGTAACTCAATGGTAGAGTAGTTGCCTTTTAAGCAAAAAGTTGAAGGTTCGAGTCCTTCCGGGGGGACGGGATAAATTTTATTTATCCGTCGCTTGATCCGGCACAATTTACTTGACACGGGTAAGAAAACGTTGTAATTTTATAATACACAATATGAAACAAAATCCCTTGAGCATTGAAGAATTGGTCGAGGCTGTCATCGGGAAGACAGAGCTCGACGACCGGAGCCGGAAAATCGTCGAAAAACGATTCGGCTTGGCTGCCGACAAACCGGCCACTCTTCAGGAGCTCGGGAATACTTACGGCGTCACCCGCGAAAGGGTCCGCCAGGTGGAAGCGGAAGCTTTGATTGATCTGAAAAGAGCGGCCGCGAAAATCGCCGAAACCGACAAATTAATCGAATTCATCGTCGATTATCTTTCCGGAACCGGCGGCGTCAGGGGAGACGATTTCTTGATGAAGGACATCTATAATCTTTCGCGTCCGGAATCGGAAGAAGCGGTCTTCAAGAACAAATTGAGATTTTTGCTTCAGTTGAAGGACACTCCGCATTTCCAAAAAGAAAACGAAGACTACTACGATTTTTGGTATTCGCAAGAAGACGCTTTGGCGACTTTGGAGTCGGTTCACTCTTCGCTTTTGCGACAGCTGAAAAAAACCGAAGAATTTTTGGACATCCTCCGTTCGATAATCGTTCCGCAGCACATCACTGAGCCGGTGGCCCTGAATTACATTTCCGTTTCCAAAAAAATCGGAGTCGGCCCTTACGGTGATCTCGGGCTTCGCGACTGGGACGAGATCAATCCGAGAACAGTAAGAGCCAAGATCTATCTGGCTTTGAAAAAATCGGGCCGGCCGCTCCATTTCACGGAAATCGCTTCGATGATCGAGAGCCACGCCCCGACCGTCCATAACGAACTCATCAAAGACAGGGACAAATTCGTTTTGGTCTCGCGGGGAACCTACGGCCTGAAACAATGGTCAGAATAGAAAACGCCGTCAAATTCATAATCAATTTCATATCGAACCTGGTGCATTTCACCGAGGCGAGCTACTTGGTCGTCATCGAGACGATCGTCGTCGGCGGGGTTCTCCTTATTATCTTCACGGCGCTTTACCGATTTTTCAAGCTCTGGTGGATGGATACCATCCAGACGGATTATCTGAAGAAGCTTCCTTGGATGAGTGTGGAAATCAAAGTTCCGCGGGAGAACATCAAATCTCCCAAATCCATGGAGCAGGTTTTCGCGAACATCTTCGGCATTTACAGCTTCGGTTTGAAGCCGGAAGAAGTCGTTCTCGAAGGAAAGATCGAGGACTGGATCTCGGCGGAGATCGCCGCTTCCCACAACCAAATCAGGTTTATTTTTTATTTTCCGACCAAAGACAAGAATACCGTGCAGTCGGCGATTTACGGGCAGTATCCGGATGCCGAAATCACCGAAATTGAAGATTACACCAAAATCCTGCCGCTTGATCTGCCGAACGACGAATACGACGTCTTCGGGGCGGATATGATTCTCGGGAAAAGAGGCGCGAATAACGCTTTGCCGATGAGGACTTACACGGATTTTTCCGGAGGCGCCACAATCAGCCGTTTCCGGTTCGACGTCGAGAAAATCGATCCGATCGCCGGACTTTTGGAGGCGATGGCCAACCTGAAGGAAGGCGAACATATCTGGTACCAGATATTGATGCAGCCTTATAACAGTGGCGATTTCAAGAAACTGTCCGAGGAATACATCAATAAAATCGCTCTTAAACCCGATATTGATCCCGCAACCGGAAAACAAAAAATAGACCCCATAACCGGAAAGAAAAAATTTATCCCCAAAAGAGACGACGAATTGACCGCCGAACAAAAAGAACAAATCCGGGCGGCGAACGCCAAAGCCTCAAAACTGGTTTTTAAGGCCATACCGCGATTTGTCTATATCGCCCGAAAAAGCATCGCCGACAGGGGAAAGTTTTACGCTCTTGTCTCTTCTTTCCAGATTTTCTCGGTGGGTCATCTGAATTTTATGAGGCCGGATCCGACGACTTTCACCAAAAAGCCGAGATTCCTTTTCAGGGACAGGACTCTGCTTTGGAAAAAGAAATCCGTTTATAAACATTTCATCAACCGGAAATTCGACATGCGTTCTCCTTGGCAACAGTTTTATACTCCTTATCTCAAGGATCGCGTGCCGGAGATTTCTTTGTGGAACGTCGAGGAGCTGGCGACCATTTACCATTTCCCGGTGACCGACGTCGGCGCTCCCGGAATCGTCAAGACCGAAGCGGTCAAAGCCGAAGCTCCGGCCAACCTGCCGATCGAAGAATAGCTCCGAATCCTTTACAAGGTTATAATTCCATAAGACATGGACACGAACGAGGTAATTTATTTCGGTCAGACCAATTTTCGCAATCGCGTTGTCAAATTCGGCATCAAAACCGATGACCGAAGGCGGCACATGTACATGATCGGAAAAAGCGGCGTCGGCAAGACGACGATGATGGAGCGGATGTTCATCGAAGACGTGCAGTCCGGACACGGAGCCGCCTGGTTCGACCCCCACGGAGACGCGGCGGAAAAACTGTTGAGTTTCATTCCGGCGGAGCGGATCAACGACGTCATTTATTTCAATCCGGCGGACACGGATTTCCCGATAGGATTCAACGCCCTGGAAAACGTCCACGGAGAACACCGGCATCTGGTGGCTTCGGGCATCATGTCCGTTTTCAAGAAAATCTGGCCGGATGTCTGGTCCGCCAGGATGGAATATATTTTGAACAATACCTTGCTCGCGCTTTTGGAATATCCGGGCTCGACTTTGCTCGGAATCATGAGAATGCTCGCCGAGAAAAAATACCGCGAGACCGTGGTCGACCGTTTGGAAGACCCGGTCGTCAAGAGCTTCTGGGTGAACGAGTTCGCCAGGTACACGGATCGTTACGCCACCGAAGCCGTCGGCGCCATCCAGAACAAAGTCGGGCAATTCGTTTCCAATCCTTTGATCAGAAACGTCATCGGCCAGCAGATCTCCGGTCTCAACATGAGAAGCGTCATGGACGAGGGAAAAATACTGATCGCCAATCTGGCCCGCGGAAAAATCGGCGAGGACAATTCCAATCTTTTGGGAGCAATGCTCATCACCAAACTCCAACAGGCGGCCATGAGTCGGGCCGACGTGCCGGAAGCGGAACGCCGCGACTTTTTCCTTTATATCGACGAGTTCCAGAATTTTTCCACGGATTCTTTCGCCGTCGTCCTTTCCGAAGCGCGTAAATACCGCTTGAGCTTGATCCTGGCGCACCAATATCTGGAGCAGCTGACCGACCTCGTCAAGGCGGCCATTATCGGCAACGTCGGGACGATGATCGTTTTTCGCGTCGGCGCCGAAGACGCCGAATTTTTGGAAAAAGAATTTTTGCCGGAATTCGAAGACAAGGATTTGGTCAATTTGAGCAACTGGCACGCCTACATCAAAATGATCATCGACGGAGCTCCTTCACGACCTTTCTCGATTCAGAACTTGCCTCCGGCTTTGAAGCCTAAGGAATCCTTCAGCGAACTTATCGTCGAACAGAGTCGGAAAAAACACGGCACGCCCAAAGCGACCGTCGAGAAGCAGATCGCCGAAGAGTGGACCAGGCGAGAGGACGTTGTCGAGGAAAAAGCCGAACGTCGGAGCGAGCTGCCGATAAACCAGCTCTTGCGTCCGAAAGAAAGAAAGCCTATCATCATCGACGATTTGAGAAAGGCCTTGAGCGACGCTTTGGGATCGAACGCGGCCGAAACACCGCAGACGAAAAACACCGAAGAGACGAAACAATAACATGATTTCATACACCAATTTAAAAAAAGGAATGATTATCCGCTTCAACCGCGAGATATTCGAAGTGATCGACGTGTCTTTCATGAGAATGCAACAAAGAAAAGCGGTGGTGACGACCAAGCTCAAAAACCTCGTAAGCGGCAAGGTCGTCGAACGCACCTGGCAGGCGTCGGATAATATCGAAGAAATCGACATCGAACGGATGGAGGCGGTTTTTCTTTACAGCCATAGGGGAGAATATTGGTTCCAGGAAAAAGGCAACCCGAAAAACCGTTTTATGATTTCCGAGGAAGTTCTCGGTTCGAGCGGACAATTCTTGAAACCGCAGACCGAGGTTATTGCTTTCATGCTGGAGATGAAGCCGATCAAGATCCAGATTCCGATAAAAATGGAACTCGAAGTTCTCGAGGCTCCGCCTTCGATCAAGGGCAACACCGCCCAAGGAGGCGCCAAAATGGTGACTTTACAGGGCGGCGCCAAAATCAATGTTCCGCTTTTCATCAATCAGGGAGACATCATCCGCGTGAACACCGAAACCGGCGAATACGTCGAGAGGGTGGAGAAAACGAAATAATCCTCGCGTCATATCCGCGCAATCGAATATTTCCGTAAAATGCCTCGTCCCGGAAAAAAAGTTTTCGTCGCCATGTCCGGCGGAGTGGATTCGAGCGTCTCCGCCTATTTACTGAAAACCCGAGGCTACGACGCGGTCGGCGTTTTCATGGCCGGCTACAACATCGACGGCTGCGACGAAAAAGACAGTGAGGACGCGAGAAGGATCGCCGAGAAAATAGGCATCCCTTTTTACGTTTGGGATTTCCGGGAAGAATACGAACGCCGGGTGGTGGATTACATGGTCGAGGGATACAGGAGTGGTCTCACACCGAATCCGGACGTGATGTGCAACAAGGAAATCAAATTCGGTCTTTTTTTGGAAAGAGCGAAAAAGCTCGGCGCCGATCACATCGCCACCGGCCATTACGCCGTTATCGATCCAAAGACCAAGGCTGTTTTCGCGGCCAAAGACAAGAACAAGGACCAAACGTATTTTTTGTGGGCGATCAAAAAAGAAGATCTGAAACACTGTCTTTTTCCGGTGGGCGGGCTTTTGAAATCCGAAGTGAGAGCAATCGCCAAAAAAGCCGGCATTCTCGCGGCCGAAAAGAAAGATTCCCAGGGGATTTGTTTTTTGGGAAAAGTGTCGATAGACGATTTTCTGAAACTTTTCATTCCGCCGAAACAAGGACCGATACTCGACGAATCAGGAAAAGAGATCGGACGGCACGAGGGAGCCTGGTATTACACGATCGGCCAGAGGCACGGCCTTGGAGTTCCGGGGAAAGAGCCGCTTTACGTGGCCGTGAAAGACACGGAGAAAAACATCATCGTCGCTGTTACGGCCAAGAGCAGACTCTTGTTCAAAGACGAATTCGAAATCGAAGAAACGAATTGGCTGGTTCCGGAAAAAGAACTCGTCGATAAAAACATTCTCTGCCGCGTGAGATACAGGCAGCCTCTTTTTGAAGTTCAGGCATCACTAGAAAAGAACAAATGGTTTTTGCGGGCGACAAAGCCCCAGAAATTCGTGGCTGAAGGCCAGTCCGCGGTTTTATACGACCAAAAAGAAAAACTGCTCGGCGGGGGGATAATCAAATGAAGCCAGCGGAGATATTTTTCAGCGCCTCGCTTTTCTTTCTCGCGGGTGTTTTCTTAGGTAGCTTAGATATCGGGGGAATCGTGATTCTGGTTTTGACCGCCGCATTGAGCGGCGGTTTTTTGTGGTTTGCTCGCCGAAATGGAAAATGGAGAACTTTGGCCGTACTCGCGTTATTCATTCCTCTCGGTTGTTTTTATTTTCATTTCCGCGAATCTTTATCTTTGCCGAAAATTCCCTTAGGCGAAGAAACGACATTCGTCGCCAAAGTGATCGTTGAACCGGAATCAAGGGAAAAATCTCAAGTCTTGAAGCTCAAACTCGAACCTCCCTGGAAAGGCGAGGTTACAAGCTACAATCGCCTGTATCCGGAATACGCCTACGGTGATCTGCTTCAAGTGACGGGTTCGATAAAAGAAAGCGGTTACGGCGGTTATAGCGTCAGTTTTCCGGAAATCGTTTCGCTCGGTAAAGACCAGGGATCGACTCTTATGAAAACGCTTTTCGGATTGAAGAGCTCTTTGACATCGGGTTTGCGAAAAATCTTGCCGGTTTCCGAGGCGGGTTTCGCCATCGCCGCGATGTTCGGCGACGAAAGCCTGATCGATCGCGGTTTTGCGGACAACTTGAAGAAAACCGGCACCAGTCATCTTATAGCCTTATCCGGATACAACGTCTTGATCGTTGTCCAAGGAGTCCAGATTTTCTTGTCTTCTCTCGGTTTGAGGCGTCGGAGTTTTGTATTTTCTGTTTTATTCGTTTCGGGATTTGTTTTAATGACCGGCGCCAGTGCTTCGGTCATGAGAGCTGGAATAATGGCCGTGCTTTCGATGATCGCGAGAAAGAACAGCCGTTTTTATTCTACAAAAAACACGGTCGCTTTCACCGGACTCTTGATGACGCTTTGGAATCCCCGTTTTTTGGTTTTCGATCTCGGTTTTCAGCTGTCTTTTCTCGCGTTTTTCGGAGTGAGTTGCCTCGCGCCTTTTCTCAAAGAAAAACTGCGTTTGGAAGACAGGGGATTTTGCGGTTGGAAAGAAAACGCCACCCAGACGCTTTCGGCCCAGATAATGGTCGCTCCGCTTTTGTTCTTCAAAACCGGAGGATTCAGCCTTTTAGCGATTTTTCCGAATATCCTGATCTTGCCCGTAATGCCGATGATCATGTTTTTCGGATTCGTCAGCGCTTTTGCGTCGGTGGTTTCACGGTCTTTGGCCGTTATCTTCGCTTTCTTTCTTCGGATATTATTAAGCTATGCGGAAAGCGTTATTAATCTCGGCGCTCGTTTTATGTAATATCCTGGTTTTTCGGGAGATCTATTCTTTGAACGCGGGATTGTCGGAAAAGCAGGTCTATTTTTTGGACGTGGGTCAGGGAGACAGCGAACTTATAAGGCTCCAAGGCGCGAACTTTTTGATCGACGGAGGACCGGACAAGAAAGTTCTCTACGAACTCGACCGAATCCTCGAAGTTTCGAGGCGTTATCTCGACGTCGTCTTTTTGAGTCATCCTCAGGCGGATCATTTGGACGGATTAAGGGAGGTTTTCAAAAGCTACGACATAGGCATCTTTATCTATGCCGAAGCGCAGGAAAACGATCGGGTCTTGAAAGAATTTCTGGAACATCTTTTTAAAGAAGGTGTTCCGGTGATTGGTTTGGAAGAAGGAGATAGGGTCGTTTTTAAAGATTCCCGTATCGAAGTTCTGTCTCCGGGTAAGGAGAAAGCATTAAAAGACGTCAATGAATCGTCTTTAGTGCTTTTGCTCGATACTGGTTCGGTTAAAGCGCTTTTCACCGGAGATATAGGCATGGCAACCGAAGAAAGAATCACGGAAAAACGCGATCTTTCCGCCGAGGTGCTGAAAGTCGGGCACCACGGATCAAAGTATTCTTCGGCCGAAGAATTTTTGAATCGGGTCCGGCCGGCCGCGGCCGTGATCGAAGTCGGGAAAAACTCCTATGGTCATCCGACTCCGGAAGTTGTGGAGCGGCTCGAGAAATCCGGCGCCGCAATCTACCGCACGGACCTCTTGGGAACCATCAGGGTGGTTTTCGAGAAAGAGGGCTTTAAAATTATGAAAATCCGGTGATATACTGAATCAATGCGCATTTTGAACAAAGAAGCCGTATCGAGGATCGGAGAAGAAGTCGAACTCAAAGGCTGGGTCCACGCGAGACGCGACCACGGCAAGCTTGTTTTTATCGACCTTCGGGACAGAAGCGGATTGATCCAATTGGTTTTCACGCCGGATATCCCCGATTACGACAAAGCCCAGAGCTTGAGGCTCGAATGGGTGATCGGAATAAAAGGAACAGTAGCTGCAAGACCGGAAACAATGGTCAATCCGGAAATAGAAACCGGCCGGATAGAAATCCAAGTAAAAGAGCTCGAAGTGATCAGCGAAGCCAAGACGCCGCCTTTCGAGATTGACACCGACGGCCGCGACATAAGCGAAGATACGAGGATGAAATACCGTTATCTCGATCTGCGGCAGAAAAGAATGGCGGACAACATGAGAAACCGCAACAAGATCATCCGCTACATGCGGGAATATCTGGCCAAAAAAGATTTCGTGGAGATCGAAACTCCGATCATCAGCAAATCCACGCCTGAAGGGGCGAGGGATTATCTCGTGCCTTCGCGCGTTTATCCGGGGAAATTTTACGCTTTGCCGCAATCTCCCCAGCAGTACAAACAGCTTTTGATGGTCGCCGGATTCGAAAGATATTTCCAGATCGCCCGCTGTTTCCGAGACGAGGATTCGCGCGGCGACCGCCAACCGGAATTCACCCAGCTCGACATCGAGATGAGTTTTGTCGACGAGAAAGAAGTGATGGCTCTCGCCGAAGAGCTTTATTTGGGACTCGTGGCTGATCTCTATCCAAAGAAAAAAGTAAAACTCGGTCCGGACGGCCGCATCCCCGTGATGACCTACAAGGAGGCGATGGAAAAATACGGAAGCGACAAACCGGATATCCGTGACAATAAGAACGATCCGGACGAACTGGCGTTTCTTTTCGTTGTCGATTTTCCGGCTTTCGAGTGGAAAGAAACGGAAAAACGCTGGGACGCGGTGCATCATCCTTTTACCCAGCCAAAAGTGAAAGACGTTGCCGAATTCAAGGAAATGTTCGCGAAAGACCCGGCGGCGATACCCGCCAAGCAGTACGATTTCGTCCTTAACGGCTACGAAATCGGCGGCGGATCCATAAGAATCCACGATCCGGAACTACTCGAGGCGGTTTTCGAGGCTATGGGGAACGATCCGGAAATCGTGAGAGAGCGGTTCGGCCACATGCTTGAGGCCTTTCGATACGGGGTGCCGCCGCACGGAGGAATCGCTCCGGGCATCGACCGGTTCGTCATGGTCATGCAGAACGAACCGAACATCAGGGAGGTGATTGCTTTCCCGAAAACCGGAGACGGTCGGGATCTGATGATGGACGCGCCTTCGGAAGTCGACAAGTCGCAACTCGACGAGCTCGGTTTCGAAATCAAGAAAAAAACAAAATGATCCAACCAAAAAGCTGGTTCGACAGTTTGGGCGAATGGCTGACCAAAGTTCTCGAAGCCGCGATCAAGCTTCTCATGATTTTGATCGTCATCGCCGCCTACGGTATCCTTTTCTGGTTCGGGTTCATCGTTTTCCGCGAAGCGATCGTTTATTTCCAAAATCTTTAAAAACGTCGTTAATAAAAAACTAAAAATAAAATCATGGCGGAGCAGATAGACAAAAAAGAGCGAACGCTCGTCGTTATCAAGCCGGACGGCGTGCAAAGGGGATTGATCGGCGAGGTTATCAAGCGTTATGAGCGATCGGGATTGAAGCTCGTGGGGATCAAGATGCTCGTTCCGACTCCGGAATTCACGGAAAAGCATTACACCTTGGATCCGACCTGGCGCGAACGGAACGGAAAAAAGACCATCGAGGCTTACAAGGCCAAGGGCCTTGTTCCGCCTTCGGAAGATCCGCTCGCCGTAAACGCCATCACCTTGGCCAAGTTGAAAAAATATCTAAGTTCCGGTCCGGTGGTGGCCATGATCTGGCAGGGAATGCATGCCGCGGCCGTTGTCCGGAAGATCACCGGCAGCACCGAGCCTTTGGTTTCCGATGTCGGAACCATCCGCGGCGATTTCACCATCGATTCGTACCAGGCCGCGGACGAAGACGGAAGAATCACGAGAAATATCATCCACGCTTCCGGCTCTCCCGAAGAGGCGAAGATGGAAGTCGATCTCTGGTTCAAGCCGGAAGAGTTGATCAACTATCGTCTGGTGACCGAAGAAATATTATACGACGTCAATTTGGACGGAATACTGGAATAGGATCGGCTTATCCACAAAACGGTTTTGGAAAGCGATCTTGAACATAAATTCCGGGTGGTATAATCAGATTGATCCCTCTCCTTATGATTCCGGATCAAAGATATTTTTGGGGGAAACCGATAGCATCTTCACCCGTGGGCGAGGATTGAGGATTCCCACCTTGGCTTCGGCCGGGTAATCATAGGAGAGGGATTTTTGTTTTTGATTCGGGACTGTGGTAAAAATTAAGGCGTCATTTTTCGGGCTGTAGTATACCGGTAGTACGCATGCATGGGGTGCATGTAGACCGAGTTCGATTCTCGGCAGCCCGACATTAATAAAAAAACACCCCGCCCGGCGGGATGTTTCTATTTTGTTTTCTTGGCCTGGGCTTTGATGCACTTGGCGCAAGCCAAAACCCGTTTGCCGTTCGCGTCTCGGGTGTATTGAAGATTCGGATATTTTCTTTTGAGCGGAGTCGGATTGTATTTGCCGCGGAGCTTGTTCCTGGAAGAGCGGAGAATCGATCCTTTGCCGCAAATCGCGCATTGTCGCATGGTGTAAATATTAGCCAAAAACGTTTATAATGTAAAGCCAATGGATATTCTGGTTCTATACGTTATCATCATTCTTTCGGCGGTTTTCCACGAATACAGCCACGGCCTCATGGCGCTCGAACTCGGAGACCCGACCGCCCGGGATTCCGGCCGACTGACTTTGAATCCCATTCCGCATCTCGATATGACCGGAACGGTGATCGTGCCGCTTTTATCTTTGTTCTTCTTCGGTTCTTTCATCGGCTGGGCCAAACCGGTGCCGGTGAATCCGTTTTTGTTCAAAGACCAGAAAAACGGAATTCTGAAAGTAAGCGTCGCCGGTATCGCCGCCAACATGCTCCTCGCGGCCGTTTTCGGATTGTTTATCCGTTTGGGAACGGGGTACTTTTCTCCGGTCGCCATCATGCTTTTCGAGCAAGTGGTGATCGTCAATATTTCCCTGGGTTTGTTCAATCTTTTGCCGTTTCCGCCGCTCGACGGCTCGAAAATATTCCACGAGCTTTTCCCGCGGGCCTGGACAAACATGATGAAGCTCGGAGCTTGGGGCATCCTGCTCGCGCTTTTCACAGCCCAGATTTTTTTGCCGGCCGCCGGAGGTTTGATCTTCAAACTCTTCACCGGCCAAGGGTATTGAACGACCGGAAAAGCCTCGATATTATTGACTTAACTTGAACGACTTGGTATATTAGGTGTCGTGCCGACAATTCCACAACTTTTGAAAAAAGGCAGGAAGACTGCTTTGAAAAAAGATAAAACCCCGGCCTTGGGGCGTTATATGAACGTGCTCCAAAACAAGCCGGTTTATTCCAATTCTCCTTTCAAGCGAGGAGTGTGTTTGAAAGTCTCCACGGTCACCCCTAAAAAACCGAATTCCGCTTTGCGGAAAGTGGCGAGGGTCAGGCTCACGAACGGCATGGAAGTGACCGCCTATATTCCCGGCGAAGGGCATAATCTGCAGGAACACTCGGTCGTCATGATCCGCGGGGGCCGCGTCAAAGACCTTCCGGGAGTGAGATACCACATTGTCCGGGGCAGGCTCGATACCGCCGGCGTGCAAAGAAAACAGCAAAGGAGCAAATACGGCGCCAAAAAACCCAAAGCCGCCTAATTTATACAATGAGGAAAAAAAGAAACTATAAAAGGGAAAGAAAACCGGACGTGAAGTACGGCGATATCGCCGCGAGCCGGTTTATCAATTATTTGATGTACGACGGAAAGAAATCCGTCGCCGAGAAAAACTTTTACGACGCCATGGATATCATTTCCAAGGAGAATCCGGATCCGCTGGCGGTTTTCTCGAAAGCTTTGGAAAACGCTTCGCCGCTTTTGGAGGTTGCTTCCAAGAGAGTCGGCGGCGCCAACTACCAGGTGCCGCGCGAGGTTCGCGAAGAAAGGAAATTCATGCTGGCTTGCAAATGGATCATTGACGCCGCGAGGTCCAAGAAAGGTAAACCGATCGCCGAGCGCTTGGCCGAAGAAATAATCGCCGCTTCCAAGAACGAAGGGGCGGCCATCAAGAAAAAATTGGACATTCACCGAATGGCCGAAGCCAACCGGGCTTTCGCGCATTTCGCGAGATAACCTTAACAACCACCTTTTACCCCTATTATGGCTAGACTCTATCCAATCGAGAAAAACCGCGATATCGGCATCATCGCCCACATCGATGCCGGAAAAACCACGGTTTCGGAAAGAATCCTTTTTTACACCAGCGTTTCCCACAAACTCGGCGAAGTCCACGAAGGTCAGGCGATCATGGATTGGATGGAACAGGAGCGGGAACGCGGCATCACCATCACCTCGGCCGCGACCACCTGTTTTTGGATTCCGACTTACCGGAAAGGCGACAAAGCTTTCGAGCACCGGATAAACCTGATCGACACCCCGGGACACATCGACTTCACGGTCGAAGTTAAGCGTTCGCTTCGGGTTTTGGACGGCGCCGTGGTTGTTTTCGACGGCGTTTCCGGAGTGGAGCCGCAGTCCGAGACCAACTGGCACTATGCCGACGAATACGGGGTTCCGCGCATTTGTTTCATCAACAAGATGGACCGCATGGGCGCGAGTTTCGATTTTGTTTTGAGATCGATCCACGAGAGGCTCACTCCGAACGCCATACCGATCCAGCTGCCGATCGGCGCCGAAAGCGATTTCAAGGGAGTGATCGACCTTTTGCAAATGAAAGCCTTTGATTTCGAAGGCGAACACGGAGAAAAAGTGACGGAGATTCCCATCCCCGAGAATATGATCGAAGCCGCCAAAGCGGCGAGACAAACGCTTCTCGAAAAAATCGTCGAGAACGACGATAAATTGATGTCCGATTATCTCGAAGGAAAAGAAATCGGACTCGAAGATCTGCGGAGGATCTTGAGAAAGGCGGTCCTTTCTTTAAAGATCGTTCCGGTCGTCTGCGGTTCGGCTTTGAAGAACAAAGGTGTCCAGTTGGTGCTCGACGCGGTTATCGACTATCTGCCGGCGCCGACCGATCTTCCTCCGGTCAAAGGCCACGACCCGAAAACCAACGAAGAGATCGAACGCCGACCGAGCGACGACGAGCCTTTCACGGCTTTGGCTTTCAAGATCGCCACCGATCCTTTTGTCGGAAGCCTCACTTATTTCCGCGTTTACAGCGGCAAGCTTAGCCGGGGAAGCTATATTTTGAATTCGACCAAAAACAACCAGGAAAGAATCGGCCGCATTCTGCGGATGCACGCGAACGACAGGGAAGAGGTGGACGAAATTTACGCCGGAGAGATCGGCGCCCTTGTTGGACTCAAAAACACGACGACCGGCGATTCGCTTTGCGATCCGGATAAGCCGATCATTCTGGAAAAAATCACTTTTCCGCAGCCGGTCATAGAGCAGAGAGTTTCGCCGAAGACCAAAGCCGACCAGGAGAAAATGGGCATGGCCCTTCATCGTCTGGCCGAGGAAGATCCGACTTTCAGGGTCTCCGGAGATCCCGAAACCGGCGAAACGATCATCGCCGGAATGGGTGAGCTTCATCTCGAAGTTCTCGTCGAAAGAATGCGGCGCGAATTTTCCGTCGAAGCCGACGTCGGCCGGCCGCAAGTCGCCTACAAAGAGACTATTTTGGGTTCGGCCGAAGCCGAAGGCAAATATGTCAGGCAGTCCGGAGGCCGCGGCCAGTACGGACACGTCTGGCTTAAAGTCAGCTCCAAGGATCGCGGAGACGGATTCACTTTCGTCGACGCCATCAAAGGAGGAGCCATTCCCCGGGAATTCATTCCGGCCGTCGAAAAAGGCGTGCGCGAAGCTTTGGATCGGGGTGTTATCGCGGGCTACACGTTGACTGACCTCGAGGTGACTCTTTACGACGGCTCTTTCCACGAAGTCGATTCGTCCGAAGCCGCTTTCAAGATCGCCGCTTCCATGGCTTTGCAGGAAGGCGCCAAAAAAGCCAAACCGGTGATTTTGGAGCCGGTGATGAAAATCCAGGTGATCATCCCGTCGGAATTTTTGGGAGACATCACCGGAGACCTTTCTTCGAAAAGGGGAAAGATCGAAGCGATGAACGACCGGGCCAATACCAAAGTGGTCGATGCCATGGTCCCGCTTTCGGAGATGTTCGGATACGCCACCAAACTTCGTTCGATGACCCAGGGAAGAGGGGCGTTTACCATGGAGTTCGACCACTACGATATCGTTCCGAAGAACCTGGAAGAGGCGATCATTTCCGGGAAGAAATAGCCGGAACTCCAAAAACCCAGAAAAAACCTTGACAAATACCCCCATCAATCAGTAATATTTTAAGGTCGCAAAGTCATAAAAAATAATCAAATTCAAAAATGGCCGAAAAAGAGAAATTTTCAAGAACTAAACCGCACGTCAACGTCGGCACCATCGGTCACGTCGACCACGGCAAGACCACTTTGACGGCGGCGATTATCCACGTTCTTTACCTCAAAGGTTTAGCGAAGAAAGAAGAGAAAGTCGACGATATCGACAAGGCGCCGGAAGAAAAGGCGCGCGGTATCACCATCGCCTTGCATCACTCGGAGTACGAGTCGGAAAAAAGGCATTACGCCCACATCGACGCTCCGGGACACGCGGATTACATCAAAAACATGATTACCGGCGCCGCCCAAATGGACGGAGCGATTCTCGTCGTTTCCGCCGCCGACGGCCCGATGCCTCAGACAAGGGAGCATATCCTTTTGGCCCATCAGGTCGGCGTTCCGGCCATGGTGGTATTCCTGAATAAAGTCGATATGGTGGACGACCCCGAATTGGTGGCGCTCGTCGAAGCCGAAGTGAGGGAGCTTCTTTCCAAATACAGCTACAAAGGAGACGAAGTGCCGATCATCAAAGGTTCGGCCTTGAAGGCGCTCGAGGCGAGTTCGCTCGACGATCCGGCGGTCAAACCGATCTTGGAATTGGTGGACGCCCTTGATTCTTATATTCCGGAACCGAAAAGAGAAACGGATAAGCCGTTCCTGATGCCGATCGAGGATATCTTCACGATCGAAGGCCGCGGCACCGTTGTCACCGGCCGCATCGAAAGAGGCGTGGTCCACGTGAACGACGAAGTGGAGCTTATCGGCTTGAAACCGACCGCTAAAACCGTGGTCACCGGAATCGAGATGTTCAACAAGACCTTGGACGAAGGACAAGCCGGAGACAACGTCGGTGTTTTGATCCGTGGCATCAAGAAAGAAGACGTGGAACGCGGACAGATCATCGCCAAACCCGGATCGGTCACGCCGCATACCGACTTCGAGGCCGAAGTTTATCTTTTGACCAAAGAAGAAGGCGGCCGACACACGCCGATCTTCCCCGGATACAAGCCGCAGTTCTACATGAGGACCACGGACGTCACCGGTGAAATGATCCTGCCGCAAGGAATGGAAATGGCCATGCCCGGAGACACGGTCAACGTGACGATCAAGCTTCTCGCTCCGATCGCTCTCGAAGAAAAACAGCACTTCGCCATTCGCGAAGGAGGAAAGACCGTTGGCGCCGGAGTCATCTCCAAAATCGTCAAATAATTCGTTACTCTAACGTGGAAAAGCTCAGATTAAGAATCAAATCGTACGACCAGAAGCTGGTGGACAATTCCTGCAAGCAGATCATGGAGGTTCTGGAGCGGATGGATACCAAAATCGTCGGTCCGATGCCGCTTCCGACCGAGTTCAAAAAATACACGGTCAACCGCTCGACTTTCGTGCATAAGAACGCCAGGGAGCAGTTCGAGATGAGAATCCACAAGAGGTTGATCGACATTCTTAATCCGACGCAGAAACTGATCGAATCCTTATCCGACTTGAATCTGCCCGCGGGGGTGGACATAGAAATAAAAACAGTGTAGTATTGGATAGAGGATAGCCAACAAGAAATCCCACAAAATAACCGAGGCTTCCTCGGTTATTTTGTGGGCGTCAAACAAATGGCCTACATTACCGCGAAAAAAATCAAAATGAGCCAGATCTTCAAGGAAGACAGGGTGATTCCGGTTACTTTGGTTATGGTTTTGGATCTGCCGGAAAATATGGAAATCGCGGAGAACGCTTTAGTCAAAATCGTCGGCACCACCAAGGGCCGCGGGTTCCAGGGAGGAGTCAAACGCTGGGGTTTTCACGGCGGCCCGAAAACGCACGGACAAAAAGACCGGCTTCGCGCTCCGGGATCTATCGGCGCCACCGCTCCGCAAAGAGTTCTGAAAGGCCACAAAATGGCCGGACACATGGGTGTCGACAGAAAAACCGTGAAGAACGTCAAAGTGATCGCCTGGAATAGCGAAGCGAAAACCATGGCTTTGAAAGGAGCTATTCCGGGAATGAGCGGAAGCAAAATCAAAATCTATCTCTAAAATGAAAGCCGATCTCTACAACGCCAAAATGGAAGTGATCGACCAGGTGGAAATACCGGATCGGATTTTCGGATACCCGTGGAAACCGGATCTGGTGAAACAGGCTTTGGACAGCCAGGAGAAAAACAGCCGTCAGCCTTTTGCCCACGCCAAAGGCCGCGGCGAAGTTTCCGGAGGCGGCAAAAAGCCGTGGCGCCAAAAAGGAACCGGCCGCGCCAGGCACGGATCGACCAGGTCGCCGATCTGGAAAGGCGGAGGCGTTGCCCACGGCCCGAAAAAAGAAAGGGATTATTCGGTCAAACTCAACCAGAAAATGAGGCAGGCGGCCATCATGAGCGTTCTTTCCAAAAAACTGGAAGACAACGAAGTAAAATTCGTCGATTCCTTGGCCGTCAGCGAACCGAAAACCAAGGTTCTTCATTCCACGCTTCGGAATTTCTTCGGTAAAAAAGCGCCGAACGCGCTTTTGATACCGGAGATCGGAAACAAAAACGTTCATCGGGCCTCATCCAATCTGCCGAAAGTGAAGAGCCTCGGGCCGAAGGACTTGAACGTCTACGATCTCATGAAATTCAAGGAGATTTTCATAGAAAAGAACGCGATTTCCGCGATAGATTCCCATTACCATGCCGTCAAATAAAGAAAAGAAAACCAAAGACAACAAAGAGAAAACCGATATCCGGTTTTATCTCAGCGAAAAAGCCGGAAGACTCGGCGGCTTCAATCAGTTTGTTTTTATAATCAAGAACACCTTGAACAAAAGCGAAGTCAGGAAACAGATCGAAAAAAAATACAAGGTGAACGTCGTCGCCATGAACATCACCCGGATTTCCAAAAAGAATCTGAAAAAAGCCATCGTCACTTTAAAGAAAGGACAAACCATCAATGAAAAAGTATAATCCGACAACTCCATCGAGAAGACACATGACGGCGCCCGACTACCGTTCGGTTTTGAGCGGGGTGAAGCCGGAAAAGAAATTGACGATGAATCTCCAGGAGAGAGCCGGCCGGAACAACCGGGGCCGCATCACCATGAGGCATCAGGGAGCCGGCAACAAGCGGACCTACCGCATCATCGATTTCCGCAGGAACGACAAATTGAATATCCCGGCGAGAATCGAATCTTTGGAATACGATCCTTACCGTACGGCTTTCATCATGAAGCTTATCTACAAAGATGGAACCAGGCGTTATTCGATCGCGCCCCAGGGAGCGAAAGCGGGCTCGACGATCGTTACCGCGGAAAACGCGGAGTTTGTTCCGGGAAACAGATTGATGCTCAAGAACATTCCGGTCGGATACTCCGTTTTTAACATCGAATTGAATCCGGGCAAAGGCGGACAGATTGTTCGTTCCGCCGGTTCGTCGGCCGAAGTTTTGGGACACGATGCCGGATACACCCAGCTTAAGATGCCTTCCGGAGAAATCCGCAAGGTTCTTTGGAGCAATTTCGCCACTTTGGGTCAGGTTTCCAATGCCGATTGGGGTCTCGTTAATATCGGAAAAGCCGGTAGGACTCGGGGCATGGGCGTGAGACCCACGGTTAGGGGAACGGTCATGAATCCGGTTGATCATCCTTACGGCGGAGGCGAAGGCAGACAGCCTCGGGGCACCAAGAAGCCGAAAACCAAATGGGGTAAGATCACCGGAGGCAGAAAAACCAGAAATCAGAAAAAATGGTCGAACGTTTTGATAACCAAACGCAGGCTGAAGAAAAAGAAATAAAACCATGTCGAGAAGCAGCCACAAGGGTCCATACGTCGAAGCGAGTCTTTTGAAAAAGATCGCGGGTTTGAAACCGGGAGACAAAACGGTTGTCAAAACATGGGCGCGCTCGAGCTCGATCGCGCCGGAGATGGTCGGATTTGTTTTCGGAGTCCACAACGGAAAAGATTTTGTCGAAGTGAGGGTGACCGAAGAAATGGTCGGGCACAAGTTCGGAGAATTCGCCATGACCCGCAAGTTCGTCCGCCACGGCGGAAAGATGCAAAAAGAATTGGAAAAGGGCGCGGGAGCTCCGGTCGCTCCGGCTCCGGATAAAACCGCCAAATAAGCACCATGCAAGAGATAAAGGCAAAATTGAAAAATCTGGACGTGGCTCCGCGTAAAGCGAGGGCTATCGCCGGGTTGATGCGCAACCGATCGGCACTGGAGGCCAAGGCCGAACTATCCCTTCGCCGCGAACGGGCCGCCGAACCGATGCTTAAGCTTTTGGATTCGGCCATCGCCAATGCCAAGAATTTGGGGTTCAAGCCGGAAAAACTTATCATCAAGGAAATCCGGGTCGACGGAGGGCCGATGCTGAAGCGTTGGCTTCCGCGAGCCCAAGGCCGGGCGACGCCCATCCAGAAAAAGCGCTCCCATGTTTTCTTGAAGCTCGAAGAATCCGAAAAAGTCAAAGTTTCCAAATTCGTTTTCCCGGAAAAAACTTCCAAAGAAACGTCGAAAAAACCGAAGACCGAAAAGAAACCGAAATCCGAAAAGCCGAAAGTCGAATTGGAGGAAAAGAGCACCGGTCTCGAAGAGCCGAAAGACAAAGGCGGACTCGTGAGGCGCGTCTTTAGAAGGAAATCCATATAAAAAACATGTCACAAAAAATAAAACCGACATCTTTCCGACTGGGCGTTCTGAAGAATTGGGATTCTCGCTGGTTTGCCGACCCCAAAAACCGGAAATTCGTTCTCGAGGAAGACAGCCTGATCCGGAAATTGATCAACAAGAAATTGAAAGAAGCCGGTATCGCTTCGATCGAAATAGAAAGAACAGCCAGCTCTTGCCGCATTATCATCAAAGCCAGCCGGCCGGGAATCATCATCGGACGGGGCGGCAAAGGCATCGAAGACATCACCAAGCTTTTGAACAGGGAGATAGCCAAACTCCACAAACGGAGCAAGCTTCCGGCGACGGAAATCAGCTTGACCGTGATGGAGCTCGGCCGGGGAGACGTTTCGGCCCAGGTGGTCGCCCAGAATATCGCGAACGATTTGGAAAAAAGATTCCGCTTCAGACCGACGATCAAGAAAGCCATCGAGGACGTGATGAACCACAGAGAGGTCAAGGGCGTGAAAATCAAGCTTTCCGGCCGTTTGGACGGAGCGGAGATTTCCCGCCGCGAATGGCTGACCAGGGGCAGTTTGCCGCTATCGAGCTTGAGAGCCGACATCGATTACGCCGAAGCCACCGCCTTCGCCACCTACGGAGCGGTCGGCATCAAAGTCTGGATTTACAAAGGAGAAGTCTTTACTAACGACGAAAAATCCGGCTAAAATACCCATCTGAACTTCCATGCTTATTCCCAAAAAAGTAAAACATCGCAAATGGCAGAAAGGCCGGTCGCGGAAGCGGCAGGCCGAGACCCGCGGCCTGACTTTGAGCCACGGGAGTTTTGGGCTGCAAGCCTTGGAAGCCAAATATCTGAATTCCAAACAGATCGAAGCGGCGAGAAAGACTTTGACCAATTTCATCAAAAGGGAAGGAAAGATATGGATCCGGGTTTTTCCGGACAAACCCGTCACCCAAAGGCCTCCGGAGGTGACCATGGGCGGAGGCAAGGGAAATGTCGACCATTATGTTTTTTCGGTCAAACCCGGAAGAGTGATTTTCGAGATGGACGGAGTGAGCGAGGCAACGGCCGAACGCGCCTTGAAGCTCGCCGGATTCAAGCTTCCGTTCAAGACGAGAATCATCAAAAAATCCTAATTTTAAAAACATGGAAGAAAACAACATTCAAAAAATCAGTTCTCGCCGCAGATTCGCGGGAGTCGTCGTTTCGGACAAAATGAAAAAGACCGTGGTGGTCGAGGTGGCCCATACCCGCAAAAATCCGAAATACCAGAAATATTACACCAAAAACAGCCGTTTCAAGGCCGAGGCCGAAGACGGCCTTTACAAGATCGGAGACAAGGTCGTGATCGAAGAGACCATACCCCTTTCCAAAGAAAAACATTGGAAAGTCGTTTCCAAAAAAGACTAATATGATTCAGGAAAGATCCATTTTGAAAGTGGCGGACAATTCCGGAGCGAAGACCATCCGGTGTTTTCGGGTTTTGGGCGGAAGCCGCAAGCGTTACGCCAAGATCGGCGACATCATCGTCGCTTCGGTGCAGACCGTCGAACCCCGCAAGAACATCAAGAAAAAGGATATCGTCAAAGCCGTCATCGTCCGCACCAAAAACGCTTTGAGAAGGAAAGGCGGACTCTATGTCCGTTTCGACGACAACTCGGCGGTGATCGTGAGCGTCAAAAAAGAGCCTTTGGGAACGAGAATCTTCGGACCGATCCCGAGGGAGCTTAAGGAAAAAGGATTCGAGAAAATCGTTTCTCTGGCCCAGGAAATAGTTTAAGACCATGAACATCAAGAAAAACGACAACGTTTACATACTTAAGGGAAAGGATGCCGGCAAATCCGGCAAGGTCCTCAAAGTCGATTCCAAACTCGAGAGAATCGTCGTTTCCGGAATCAACCAGTACAAGAAAGCGGTCAAACCGAAAAAAGAAGGCGAGAAAGGCCAGTTTGTCACGATTTCGAGGCCGATCGATATCTCGAACGCCATGCTCGTCTGTCCTAAATGCGGAAAGAAGAGCCGGGTCGGATACCGGATCGAGAAAGACAAAAAAATAAGATACTGCAAAAAATGCAAAGCGACTATTTAGAAAAAATCATCGTCTCCGCCGGCGTCGGCAAATTGAGGCTTGCGAGCCCGCAGTTCGAGGAAAAAGCTTTGCCGGAGATCATGAAGGAATTCGCCGCCATCACCGGACAGAAACCGGCGATCACCAAAGCGAAAAAATCCATCGCCGGATTCAAGGTTCGCCAAGGAGAAGTCGTCGGCCTGAAAGCGGTTTTGAGGGGAAAAAGGATGAACGATTTCCTTTCGAGGGTGGTGAACGTCGTCTTGCCGCGGGTGAGAGACTTCAGGGGATTGAGCCCGAAGAGCATCGACCAAAACGGCAATTTGTCTTTCGGGTTCAGGGACCAGTTGGTTTTTCCCGAAATAAACCCGGAAACGAGCCGCGTCAATTTCGGCATCGAAGTGACGCTCGTCAGCCGCCTGAAAAATAAGGAAAAAGCTATTGATTTTTATAGGTCACAAGGGATACCATTAGCAAAGTAAAATAAGAAAATGGCCAAAGAATCAGTCATAGCCAGAGCGTGCAAAAAGCCGAAATTCAGCACCCGCGAAGTCAGGCGGTGTTTTCGCTGCGGCCGCAAGCACGGATATCTGCGCGATTTCGGGCTTTGCCGGATTTGTTTCCGCGAAATGGCTTCCAAAGGCCAGATTCCGGGAGTGAGAAAAGCGTCTTGGTAAAATGTATATACAGACTCTCGTAAAAATCAAAAACGCGAAGCTCGCCGGAAAAAAATCTTTGAAGGTTCCTTTTTCGAAAATGGACATGGCGGTTCTCGAAGCTTTGGTCAGAGCCGGCTATCTCGCTTCCGTCGAGAAAAAAGGAAGGAGCCTGAAAAAAGTCATTGCCATCGAACTCAAGGAAGACAAAGGCAATCCGGTTTTCTCCGAGATCAAACTTTGGAGCAAGCCTTCGAGAAGGCTTTATCGCGGATACAAGGAAATCAGGCCTTCCCACCAGGGATACGGCAATTATTTTTTCTCGACCCCGAAAGGGATTTTGAACGACGCTGAAGCGAGAAAGCAAAAAGTCGGCGGAGAGATTTTATTCGAAATTTGGTAATCAACATGTCTAAGATCGGAAAACAACCGGTGAAGATGATCGAAGGAGTGAAAGCTTCCATGGGAGACGGCGTTTTGAAGCTTTCCGGGCCGAACGCCGACCTCGAGGTGAAAATGCTTCCGGGAGTCGCGGCCGAAATCAAGGAAGACGAGATTGTTTTTACGGCGACGGATCGTTCCGACAAAACCCGAGCCAACTGGGGCACGATGCGGGCTTTGACCGCGAACGCCGTATCCGGAGCGGCCAAAGATTTTTCCAAGGCTTTAAAAATCGAAGGTATCGGATTCAAGGCGTCGGTTGACGGAGAAAACCTGGTTTTGAATCTCGGTTTTTCCCATCCGATTGTCTTGGCGCTGCCGAAAGGAATCAAGGCGTCCGTCGACAAAAACATCATCACCGTCGCCGGAGCCGATAAGTTCTTGGTCGGAGAAACCGCGGCTAAAATCCGTTCGTTCAAGAAACCCGAACCTTATCTCGGCAAAGGCGTGATGTACGTCGACGAAGTCGTGAGAAGAAAGGCGGGCAAGAAAGTCGCGGGTACGACCGCCAAAGCCGCTTAATCATCCAAATGAAACCAGTCAAACTTCAAAACCAAAGAGTAACGAGAAGGCAGGCGAGAACCCGGAGTAAGATCAGGGGGACGGCCTCGATGCCGCGTTTGTCGGTCAAAAGAGGAAACCGGAACATTTTTCTGCAGGCGATCGACGACGTCAAAGGCGTCACTTTGGTTTCGGCTTCGACCAAAGAATTGGATTTTAAAGGAACCAAATCGGAAAGAGCTATGAAGCTCGGAGAGTTGATAGCCGAGAAAGCCAAAAAAATAGGCGTTTCCAAAATGGTTTTCGACAGGGGAGCTTACAAATATCACGGCCGGGTGAAGCAGGTCGCCGAAATATAAAACAATGAACGGTTACAGAAGAACAATCAGGGACGAATTCGAGGATCAGGTGCTTGATCTGCGCCGCGTGACAAGGGTAGTCGCCGGAGGCAAGAGATTCAGATTCAGGGCAACGGTTGTTGTCGGCGACGGCAAAGGGTCTGTCGGACTCGGTGTGGCCAAAGGATTGGATGTTCAGCAGGCCGTGCAAAAAGCCAGGACCGCGGCCAAAAAGAATCTTTTCCGCGTTAAAATTCAAGGCGGTACCATTCCACACGAAGTGAAGGCCAAAGCGAGCGCCGCCGAAGTGCTTCTCAAGCCGGCCAAGCCCGGACACGGACTTTTGGCCGGAGGCGCGGTCCGAACGGTTTTACTTCTCTCGGGCATCAAGGACATTTCCGCGAAGTCTCTTGGCAGCACCAAGAATAAATTGACGACCGCCATGGCGACCATCGCCGCTTTGAAAAAAATAAAAACCGTCAAAGTTTCTTCTTAATCCATGCAATTACATCTTTTGCGAACAACCCACGAGAATCCGGAGAAAAAGAGAATCGGACGCGGAGGAAAACGGGGTAAAACCGGAGGCCGGGGACAGAAAGGCCAGAAATCGAGAGCCGGTCACAAGATTCGTCCGGCCGAACGCGACTTTATCCAAAGGTTGCCAAAACTTCGCGGCAAACACGATGCTAAATAAATTCGTTCAGTTTCTGAAAGTGCCGGAGCTCCGCCGCCGGTTCCTTATGGTGATTTTGTTACTCGTGGCGACGAGAATCATCGTCATGCTTCCAATTCCGGCGGTTGATATTACTGAATACAAAGCCGGTCTGGCTGAGGAAGGAGCGGTCAACCGCGCTCTCTTTGGGAATATTTTCGGGTATTTGAATCTTATTTCCGGAGGTGCTTTGGACAAACTGTCGATCGGCATGCTCGGAGTGAGCCCCTATATCACCGCCACCATCATTCTTCAGCTCCTTACTATGATTTTCCCGAAGCTCAAGGAATATTATTACGAAAACGGAGCCATCGGACGGGCCAAGTTCCAGCGGCTCGGCCGTTATCTCACGGTTCCGCTGGCTTTGGTCCAGGGATTCGCTTTTCTCAAATATCTTTCGGCCCAGGGCGGCGGTATCATCGCTCCCATGGAATTGCCGGCCCTGGCTTTGAATCTGCTTTTTATCGTCGCCGGATCGCTCATCATGATCTGGATCGGAGAGATGATCAGCGAACAGAAATTGGGAGACGGAGTTTCCCTGATTATCGTCGCCGGAATCGTTAGCGGCTTGCCGCGTTCCGTCATCGGACAGGTTCTGATGATGATCGGCCGATATCAGTCGACCGGCAGTTTTCTCGGCATAGGCATTGATAAGATTCTGATTCTTTTGGCTTTGGCCTTGGTTGTCGTCGCCGGAGTCGTTTTGGTGAACGAAGGCGAACGGAAAATACCGGTGGCTTACGCCAAAAGAGTGCGGGGCAACCGGGTTTTCGGGGGATCGACCACTTATCTTCCTTTGAGGGTGAACCAAGCCGGAGTTATTCCGATCATCTTCGCCATTTCCATATTGATGTTGCCGCAGTATCTCGGACTGGGACTTAGGTCTTTGGACGCGGGCTGGGCGATAAAGGTAGCCGATTTCATCGAAGCCACTCTCGCCAATCCACTTTGGAACGGCCTCCTTTATTTTGTCATGGTTTTCGCCTTCACTTATTTTTACACCTTCATCGTTTTCGAGCCGAATGAAATAGCCAAAAATCTCCAAAGGAACGGAGGGTTTATCCAGGGCATCAGGCCGGGTGCTTCCACCGCCGAATACCTGAACTCGATCATCGCCAAACTGACTTTGTTCGGAGCACTCTTCCTCGGCATCATCGCCGTTCTTCCTTCGATCGTCCAAGGGATCACCAAGGTCGCCAACATGACGATCGGCGGCACCGGTCTTTTGATCGTCGTTTCCGTGGCTCTCGAGACCGCCAAACAGATAGATTCGGAGCTGAAGATCAGGGAATACGAAATCGCCTAATGAAAAAACAGCCCAAAGTCATTATTTTGTTCGGGCCTCCGGGCTCGGGAAAAGGGACTCAGGCGGCTTTCATTAAAAAAGCGACCAAAGGATTCGCTTTGTTCGACGGCGGAACCGAGATAGAAAAAATGGTGCGGTCGAAAAAATACGACGATTTTCCGGGTATCGAAGCCGCGAGAAAAGCTTTTTTCTCCGGCGAGCTTGTCGATCCTCTTTGGGTGATCGACCGGCTGACCATTCCCGCGACCAAGAAACTTTGGAAGCAAGGAAAGGGAATCATTTACAGCGGTTCTTTCCGCACCGTGCTCGAGATTTTCGGGAACAAAAAGCGAACAGGGCTCCTGAAAGTCGTGGAAAAACTTTACGGAAAGGAAAACATCATCGTCCTTCAGATCAATGTTCCGGTTTCCGAATCGGTCAAAAGAAACGTGAAGCGCGGCCGGCCCGGGCTCGACGAAGCCAAGATCATCCGCGTGAGATACGAGAATTACAAAAAATTGAGCTATCCGGTTATCCAAGGCTTCAAAAAAGCCGGCATAAAAGTCGTTCAAATCGACGGCAAACCGAAACGGGAAAAAGTTTGGAAGGATATCGCCGCGGCGCTTTCGAAATTGGGAGTGGAGATCGCGGTTGGCCGCCTATAGCAAGGTTTTGAAAATCAGGCTTAAAGACAAAGAGGATATCGAGGAACTCGCCAAATCCGGCAGGATTTTGAGGGCGGTTTTGGCGCGTTTGAGATCTTCGGTCAAGCCCGGCGTGAAAACAAAAGAGATCGATCTCCTTTCCCGGGAACTGATCGCCTCGGCCAAAGCCAAACCTTCTTTCTTGAATTACCGGCCCGAAGGAGCGATCAGGGCTTTTCCGGCAAGCGTTTGCGTTTCCGTAAACGAGACCGTGGTTCACGGAGTGCCGAACGATTACATCATCAAGTCAGGTGATTTAGTGAAGCTCGACCTCGGCATTAACTTGAACGGCTATTTCACGGATGCGGCTGTTACCGTGATCGCTGGCAAGTCCTCTCCGAAAACCAAATTGCTCGTCAGAGCGACCGAAGAGGCTTTGATGCGCGCCATTAAGATCGCCAAACCCGGCCGGACCCTCGGAGACATCGGTTCGGTTATCGAAAAAACCGCTTTGCGTTACGGATTCAACGTTGTTGAGGGATTGGGCGGACACGGAGTGGGATTCGCGCCGCACGAAGATCCGATGATCGAGAATTACGGAGATCCCGGAAGCGGACTTATTCTCAAAGAAGGTATGGTTTTGGCATTGGAGCCGATGTTTTGCATCGGCTATCCGGAGATCGCAGCCGCTCCGGACGGGAGTTATCGGCTAAAGCGCGGAGGATTGGCGGCTCAATTCGAGCATACCATCGTTATTTTGAAATCCGGCCCGAAAATACTCACTTGAAAATAACCGTTTTCCTCGGCCATCCGATAGACAGCCGAATCTTCTTAAGCTAATATGGTTCTATGTTAACCAGGCAGATAGGGATAGATTTGGGAACCACGAATACCGTGGTTTTTGTTCCAGGAAAGGGTTTTGCCATCAACGAGCCGACCATCGTCGCTTTAAGCTTGCCGGAAAACAAGGTTCTAGCCGTGGGTAAGGAAGCCAAGGAAATGATCGGCCGTACCCCTGGAGATATCGCCGCCTACAGGCCCTTGAAAGACGGAGTCATTGCCGATTATTACATTACGAGGGCGATGCTTAAGTATTTCATCAACCAGGCGATCGGATCTTTCAATTTGGTGAAACCGGATGTCGTTATCTCGGTGCCGGCCGGAATCACGCCGACCGAACGCCGGGCGGTGATCAACGCGGCCATCGAAGCCGGAGCCAAAAACGCCTATGTGGTGAGGGAACCCCTTCTCGCCGCTCTCGGAGCCGGAATTCCGATTAATTCTTCTTCGGGAAACATGACTGTCAACATCGGCGGAGGAACAAGCGAAGTGGCGGTCATTTCTTTGGGAAGCATTGTCTGCTGGTCTAGCCTCCGGATCGCCGGAAACAAATTCGATCAGGCCATCATCGATTTCATCAAAAAGAAATATTCTTTGGCCATCGGAGAACAGACGGCCGAGGCGGCCAAAATCGCGGTCGGATCGGCCGTTCCCATCAAAAACACCCGTTTGGAGTTCGAGATCCGCGGCCGAGATCTGGTTTCCGGGCTTCCGAAAGACGTGGTCGTCAATTCGAACGAAATCGCCGAAGCTTTGAATCCGCTCCTGCTTGAAATCGCCGGCTCGGTGCAGAATGTTTTCAACGAAACTCCGCCGGAATTGGTGGCGGACATCATGGAAAAAGGCATTATCATCTCCGGCGGCGGCGCCGATCTGCGGAACATCGACCAGTTTTTGACGCGGATATTGGGCGTCGAATCCTATATCGCCGAGGACGCCATCTTGTGCGTCGCCAAGGGATCGGGAATGATCCTGAATCATCTCGAAACCTACAAGAAGACTTTACTCAACAAGACCGCCTAGATGATCATCGGCCACGAACGCCAGCAGAAGTTTTTCGACAGGCTCGTGAAAGCGGGAGAACTCTCGGGAAGTTACATCTTTTTCGGAGAATCCGAGACGGGAAAGTTCTCTTTCGCCGAATCGATCGCCAAACGCCTCGAGCCCGATTCCCGGACCTTGACCGAACTTCTTATCGTGAAGCCGGACGAAAAAGACTCGATCGGCATCGACGCCGTAAGAAGGTTGAAACGATTCCTCTCGGAAAAACCGGTGAACTCCGGAGCGAGATCGGTTATAATAGATGAAGCGGAGTCGTTGACCAACCAGGCCGAAAACGCCCTCTTGAAAATCGCCGAAGAGCCGCCGGAAAAATCGCTTATCGTGATGATCGTGAGAAATCCAGACACCCTTCTGCCGACGCTTGTTTCGCGCTTCAGAAAGATTTATTTCAGCCGCGTCAAAGCCGATGAAATCTCGGCTTGGCTCGAAAAAGAAAAGGGAATTTCTTCTGTTGTCGCCAAGGCCGCGGCCGAAAGCTCTTTCGGCCGTCCGGGATTGGCTTTGCGGATCGCCGAGAAAAACTTCACGGTGCCCGAGGAGCTTGAATCTTTGGCCGACTACCGCGCTTTCGTCAAATCCGAAATCATGAAATTATACAAAGACAAAATGAAAAACAACGGAAAAATCCGGGCGCTCGTCCACCGGCTTTATTTCATCGAACAGTTCAATACCAACAAAAAACTTCAGCTTCAAGCCGCATCATGGACCCGATAAAAGATTTCCAATCGTCTTCGGAGAATATCCTCGCTTTTCTTAAATCCGAAATGCAGAAGATCAGATCCAATCGGCCGAATCCAGCCTTGGTCGAAGACGTCAAAGTTGAAGCTTACGGCGACGTCATGACCATAAACCAGCTCGCCACCATCAATATCGTTCCTCCAAGGGAGCTTATCATTTCCCCTTGGGATAAGAGTATTCTCTCGAATATAGAAAAAGCCATCAACCAGAACAATTCCGGATTGAGCGTTTCCGCTGACAGCGCTGTCATCAGGGTGGCTCTTCCGAGCCTCACCGAAGAACGGCGCGAAGAGCTCGCCAAACTCGTCAAATCATTGGCCGAGGAAAACCGGATAAAAATGCGTCTCGAAAGAGACAAAGCGCAAAAGATAATCAACACTTTTCCCGAAGACCAAAAATTCAAGCAAAAGGACGAGTTGCAGAAAAGAGTCGACAAGTTCAACGAAGAAGTCGACCGTCTAATCAAAGAAAAACTCGGGGAGATCGACGAATAACATCCATGCTCGCCATTGAAATCATATTGATTATTTTTTTTGTAGCCGTGATTGTCGCCGGCCACGAGTTCGGACATTTTCTGGTGGCGAAGCTTAGCGGCATGAAGGTCAACGAATTCGGTTTCGGATACAAGCCACGTCTTTTCTCCAAAAAAATCGGCGAGACCGAATACAGTTTGAACGCCTTACCTTTCGGCGGATTTGTCGAAATCGAACAAGGGAAAGCGGGCGAGCCGGGAAGGGGATTCAACAACGCTTCTTTCGTGAAAAGACTGCTTACGCTTCTCGGAGGAATCGTCATGAACTTTTTGATCGCCTGGGCCGCCTTTTCCGTTCTTTTCATGGTCGGCATTCCGCAGGCTCTTTACATCACGAACGTTCTTCCGAACAGTCCGGCGGAATCGGCCGGAATCAAAAGCGGAGACCAGATTCTGGGTTTTTCCGATCTGGACGCTTTTCTCGAAGCCGTCAAAAACCACGAAGGCCAGCCTTTGGCTTTGGAATTGAGCCGCGATAACGAGAGAATCAAGGTGAGCGTCACTCCCATGTCTTTGGTTTCGGCCGAGACCGGCCGTATCGGCGCCGAAGTGACCGAACCGGGCATCAGCCGGCTCGGGTTTTTCGGAAGCATAAAACAGGGATTTTTGTCGTGCTTCGAGATCATCGGTCTGATTATCCGGAGACTGGCGAGCTTTTTCCGGATCCGCGGAAGTCTTTCCGAAGTGAGCGGAGTGGTCGGAGTGATCGGCGCCATCCATACGGCGAACAAATTGGGTCTTCCTTACGTGCTCCAGCTCCTCGGGATGGTTTCCTTGAATTTCACGGTGGTTAATCTTCTGCCCATTCCGGCTTTGGACGGCGGCAACATCGCTTTCCTTGTTTACGAAAAAATCCGCGGCAAACCGGCCAACGCCAAGATCGCTTCGACCGTCAATTTGGCGGGATATTTGATTTTGCTGTTTCTGATGATAGTTGTTAACATAAGAGACATAAGTAAATTATTCTTGAAATGAAACAAAGCGAACTTTTCACGAAGACTTTGAGAGAAGCACCGAAGGACGAGGAATCGAAAAACGCCTCCCTTTTGATAAGGGGAGGTTTTATTTACAAAGTGATGGCCGGAGCCTACGCCTTTCTTCCTTTGGGACTTCGCGTTTTCAGGAAATTGGAAGAGATTATCCGTGAGGAAATGACATCGATCGGAGCCGAAGAAATACTGATGACTTCGCTCCAGCCCAAAGCCAACTGGGAAACGACCGGGCGCTGGCTAGATTTCGACGCGCTTTTCAAGATAAAAAGCCAAATTTCGGAAATCGATTACGCCTTGGCGCCGACCCATGAAGAAGAACTGACTCCGATCGCCAAAAAACATATCGTTTCCTACCGTGATCTGCCGAAAGCGGTTTTCCAGATACAAAACAAGTTCCGCGACGAGAAAAGAGCCAAAGCCGGATTGCTCCGCGGACGGGAATTCTTCATGAAAGACCTTTATTCTTTCCATGCGGATGCGGCCGACCTCGACCGGTATTACGATAAGGTGTCGAAGACCTATATGAAGATTTGGAAGCGGGTTGGTTTGGGAAAGATCACTTATTTCACCTGGGCTTCGGGCGGAACATTTTCCAAATATTCTCATGAGTTCCAAACCCTTTCCGAATCCGGAGAAGACACGATCTATGTCTGCGAAAAATGCCGGGTGGCCGTAAACGAGGAAATCATCGCCGAACAGCGGGAATGTCCGATCTGCGGAGGCCGCGAATTTTCCAAGAAAAAATCCATCGAAGTCGGCAATATTTTCAAGCTCGGTGTCAAGTTTTCAAAGCCCTTTGAATTGCGGTATAAAGACAAAAGTGGCCGGGAAATAGAGGTTCAAATGGGCTGCTACGGTATCGGTTTGAACAGGGTGATGGGAACGATCGCCGACACCTCGAATGACGAAAAAGGCCTTATCTGGCCCGAAGAAGTCGCTCCCTACAAATTCCATCTTTTAGAGTTCAAAAAAGGATCGGCCGCGAAAATCTACAAGCGGATGCTTGAAGACGGCCTGGAAGTTCTTTACGACGACCGCGACGTTTCTCCGGGAGAAAAACTCGCCGACGCCGACTTGATAGGCATTCCGTATCGGCTCATCGTGAGCGAGAAAACCGGCAAGAAAATAGAATTGAAGAAAAGGACTGATAAGAAAACAACACTGGTGAACTATGAATATCTTCGGAAAATTTAGCAAAGATGTCGGCATCGACCTCGGAACGACCAACACTTTAATCTATCTCAAAAACAAGGGGCTTTTGGTGAACGAACCGACCATCGTGGCGGTCAACAATAAAACCGGCCAGATCGTGGCTATCGGCAACGAAGCCAAGAAAATGCTCGACCGGACGCCCCAGCACATTGATGTCATCAAACCTTTGACCGGAGGAGTCATCTCCGATTTCGAGATGACCGAAGAGGTCATCAAATATCATCTTCGGAACTTGAGCGAAGGCATTTTCAATCGCTACGGATTGGCCGTGCTTGGCGTGCCGACCCATTTGACCGAAGTCGAAAGGAAATCCGTGGAAGACGCGGCTCTTTCCGCCGGCGTCTCCAAAGTTTATCTGATCGAGGAACCGATCGCCGCTGCTTTGGGCGCGCGTCTGCCAGTGGAGGATCCGACCGCCAACATGATCGTCGACGTCGGCGGCGGCACCACGGAAATCGCCATCATTTCGATCGGCGGCACGGTGATTTCGAACAGCCTGAAAACCGCCGGAGACAAACTGAACGAAGACATCATTAGATTCGTCAGAGACGAATTCAAGTTGGCCATCGGCGAACCCACGGCCGAAGACTTGAAGATCTCCATCGGTTCGGCCATTCCGCTCGACGAAAAACTCGAAATGACCGTCCATGGACGGGATCTTTCGACCGGCCTTCCGAAAGAGGCGGTCATCAAAAATTCGCACGTGAGAATGGCCATTTCGAGATCTTTGAAAACCATTGCCGAGGCCTCGAAAAGCCTGATCGAGGAAGCGCCGCCGGAACTCGTCGGCGATATCCTCGAGAGGGGAGTTTATATCTGCGGCGGCGGAAGCATGCTGCGCGGATTCGACCAGTATCTTTCGAAGGAAATCGCGAGCCAAGCCACTTTGATCGACGACCCTTTGACTTGCGTCATCAGGGGAGTCGGCATGATCATCGAAGACTTCGGCCGCTACGAAAAGATTCTCGACAGCCAGGCCAAGCCTCGCGAGATCAAAATATAGTACAATATAAGAGTCATGCGGAAGAACAATCGGCTGCTTTTATTTACGGCATTAATTATCGGAACGTATCTTGTGTGCGGCGGAGAGAACGTTCTTTCTTGGCGCCACCAACTCTTGTCTTTCGCCATGGAATCCGGGAGTGAAATCGACAACTTGAAAATCAAGAATTTGGAACTCGAAGCCCAGCTTTTGAATCTGAAAATCGGAAACAAAGAAACCGAAGGCCAAAAAGTGGCGGCCAAGGTCTATTCACTCTATCCTTTTGCCAATCGTTCGGAAATCGTCATCAATAAAGGTTCGGGTTCTGGGGTGGAAGAAGGTATGGCTGTGGTCGTTGAGAATAAAATAATGGTCGGCCGGGTGAAACGGGTTTATCCGAATTCGGCCGTGGTCCAGACCATTTTCGACAAGGATTTCAAAACCCCGGTCCGGATCGGCGAATCGGAGACCGACGCTTTTTACGATGGCGGACTGACCGCCAAATTGAGCCTGATCGATGCCAAAAGCCCGGCCAAGGAAGAAGACATGGTTTTCACGGCGGACAAGAATCTTCCCTACGGCCTTGTTTTAGGCAAAGCCGTGAATATTACTTCCGGCTCTCCACTCAAAGAAGCCCGGCTTCAACCGACCTACGAACTCAAAAACCTCCGCAATGTCGTGGTCATCGTTGATTAGCTTCGGCAACCTTCTCCTCGGCTTTGTCGTCGCCACGAGCTTTTTTTTCAGGAACTGGTGGCAGAGGATTCTGATATTCTCGATCGCCGGGTTTTTCGTGAAATTCTATCCGGGATTCGACATGACTCTGCTATTTTTCATTCTGTCGGCCGCCTTCGGAAGCTGGCTCGGGGATTTTCTGCGGAAGAAGATAAGCTTCGGCTTTGTTATCGCCATTCTCGCTTCGGAAGTGGTTTTTAATATTTTGATTTCCATTTGAAATGAAAAAAGGATTTCACGAAATCAATTTTGACGAAGTCACCCTGGACACCGAATCCTCGAGGGGTTTTTCCGTGACCGAAAAAGATTTGGATAGGCGGATATTCCTGGGACTTGGTCTGGTGGCGGCCGCGATCGGAGGTCTGGTTTTCTTTCGGACCGGATTTTTGAGTATCGTCAAAAACAAGGCCTACGCCGAACGCGCGGATGCGAACATCAACAAAGTGATTATCGAATCGGCGCCAAGGGGGATCATCTTCGACCGCTACGGAAAACCGATCGTGGAAAACACACCGATACTTAGCGTTTATCTGCGGCCGGCCGAGCTCGTCAAGCAAAACGAAATGTCTCCGGTGCTTGAAGCCTTGGCCAAGCTCGGCGTCGACCAAAACAAGCTTTTTTCCATATTGAATCAGAGCAATCTTCAGGAGACGGATACGGTTTTGATCAAAAAAGACATTTCCAATTCTGAGGCCATAGATCTGAAAGCTATGGGCTTGAATTCGCTTTTCGTGGCCGACGATTTCAAAAGGGAATTCGACGAGTCTTTTGCCCACGTGGTGGGCTACACCGGTCTCGTGACGGCCGACGACATCAAGAAACGCGGCCTTACGGGAAGCGACACCGTCGGAAAGACCGGACTCGAAGCGGCCTTCGACGAAAGCCTGCGGGGAGTGAACGGCCGAACGATCGTCAGGCGTAACGTCAAAGGAGAATCTTTGGAAGAAAAATCTTTGACCGAGCCGAAAATCGGAAACGACCTCAAAACGACGATCGACGCCGAGCTTCAGGAATATTTTTACTGGCGGCTCGAAAAAGGAATCAATGATTTGGATCTTCGGGAAGGAGGCGCCGGCATCGCCTTTGATCCGAAAACCGGCGAGATCTTGAGCCTCATCAGCTATCCGAGCTTCACCCTCGACGAAATACCCAATCTCTTGAACGATCCGAAGAGTCCGATCCTCAACCGGCCGGTCATGGGAAAATACAGCCCGGCTTCGACCGTGAAACCTTTCTTGTCCGTCGCCGCCCTGAAAGAAGGAGTCATCAAACCGAGCGATCTTGTTTATTCTTCGGGAGTGCTCGAGGTGCCGAATCCGTATTATCCGGATCAGCCGACCCTTTTTCCGGATTGGAAGCCGCACGGTTGGGTCGATCTTTATGCCGCTATCGCACGCTCGAGCAACATTTTTTTCTACGCCGTGGGAGGCGGCTTGCCGTATAATGAAGATTTGATCCAGGGCGAAACCGATTTCAAGGGACTGGGTATGCCTTTGATCGAGAAATATTTGAAGCTTTTCGGATTCAACGAGAAAACCGGCGTGGAGATTCCGGGAGAGGCGACCGGATTCATTCCTTCTCCTTCGACCCAGAAAGAAAGAACCGGCATCGCCTGGAGATTGGGAGACACTTACCAGGTTTCCATCGGACACGGAGACTTGAAAATCAGTCTTCTCGAGCTTATCCGGGCCTACGCCGCGATCGTTAACAACGGCTTGGTCTACAAACCGCATATCGTTGCCGGAAGCGAGCCGGAGATAGTCCGCGATATTTCTTATCTCGAGCCGGAAATGCAGACAACATTGAAAGGAATGTCGGACGCGATTTACAAATCTTACGGCACCTGCACCAGTTTGGCGGATCTCGATTACAAGAGCGTCGCCAAAACCGGAAGCGCCTCGGTTTTGGACAACAAGAAAATTAACGCCATTTTTGTCGGCTGCGGGCCGATACCGATCGAGGACTATCCGTCGATCTGCGTTTTGGTGCTCGCGGAAAATGCCAAAACCAGCACGACGAACGCCGTTCCGATAGGCCGCGATGTGCTCGATTGGTATTATAAGAACCGGGTGGGAAGGTCCGTGGACTCGGCAACGGGAGACGTTTCAGCGGAATGATCAGGACGTTATATGTTATACTGAAATTATTATGTCCAAATCCTTAAAAATAATTCTAATCGTTCTCCTTGTTCTCGCGGTCGGTATTTTCGTCGCCTGGAGAGAAGGGTTATTCACTTCGTTCAGGCTCTTTTCTTCGGGAATGTCGAAGCCGGGAACCTGCTTGTTGGTCGAAGAAAGATACTGCTCCACGGCCAAGTTTATTTATTTTGAAGAAGCGAGGGATCCGATTCTGGGATTTAAGATTCCGGCGGGAGCGCCGGTTTTCGCTCCGACGGACGGATCGGCAACGCCGATATTCATGGATAACCCGACCAATCCCAACAGTCCTTATTCCGGTATTTTACTGCGTCATTTTGTCATCCCGAATTCGACCTCCGGCCTCATTACCGTCAACGTTATCGCGAATCCTTTATCCGATGCGAATCAAAACCCCGAAGTGCAGACAGGGGATCTTTTGGGATATGTTTCGGAAAACACGGTTGATGTTTTCGGAGATTATAACCTGATCGTGAGTATCGAGAACCAAGCCCTGTTCCCGGGCACGGTTTATTCGAATACCAATCTTTACATTAAAGACAAATTGGGGCTTTAAGCTCGTCAAAACTTTACCCCAATCTTTTTTTGATAATCCTTATTTCTTTGAAAACGAGGGTTATCGTTTGTCTATGATATAATTATTTCAATGAAAAAGATTCTCTTTTTCACCTTTTTGATATCTGGATTTTTTTTGATAAGCTTCCGCACCGCTAAAGCCCAATGCTTTGAAGGAGATTTTCCTCCGGACAGCTATTTCCAATGCGTGAACGGTCAAATCTGCCAAGGAAACGAATGCGTTTCCTATGACGAAGTTCCGAGAACATACCTTCCTTCAGATCAGGTGCTCGATTCGCAAGAAGAAGAAATATGGTATAAAAGGCAGTGGACGCTGTGGCAAGATACCGGAGGGCAGACAGGCTGTCATCCCTATACCACTTGCTCAACATCGTATAGCGTAGACAGCACCAATGGATGTCCGGGGTCTTCTTGCGGCCAAAAATCAAGCGAGTTGGGTCTGTCGACCGCCAACTTGAATCCTTGGGGTAAATATCAAATCGAGGAGTGCAAATCTTCGTTTATAGGAAACGACACATTTTTTCGTCCCGTATCTTATTATCTTTACCGTATCACTTCTCGTCTCTATTCCACTACCGACAAATGCACTAATATAGATTCTTCCAATCAATGTCTTGCTGGCGAAGAGAACAAAGGCCTTTGGACCGGTTCATGCGAAGGAAGTGTCGGGGATTTCTATAAATGCTGCTGCCACAATCAAACAATGGAATCTGTTTCTTCGGTTTCGTATTACGGAGAAACGAATGACAGCTATCCACCCTTGGAAGGAGCTTGTCCGGCCGGAAGTTCGGTCAAATGGAGATCCGGAGCTTCGATCGATCCGAGCGAATGCCAAAATATCTGCAAGCCGACCCTTCCGGTCGACCCTCCTCTTTTTTGCGATCTTACGCAAAATTGTAGACACGAGACTTTGGAGGCACTCGGGATTTCTCCGCATCTTGCCACCACTTTCGAGCATAACGGAGTCTTGAAGTCCGGATTGACGAAACCGGAATGTAATTATCTTTGCGGCGATCTTTATGTCTGCAAAGATTCGGTTCCGGTTTCGGTCAAGGGAAAATATACGAACCACGACGACTGCCTCGTCGGCGAAGGAGTGTATTGTTTCAAAAAAGAAGATCTTATCTATGAACAATGTCTCGCCGAAGGAATCTCGCCGGGCCAATCCGCCTATTATTACTGTGCCGCTCCTTCGTATGACTGCAGCAAAACTTCCCAGACTTTTTCCGATTCGGAATCCTGCGAAAACACCATGCATGGAAAATGCTATCGCGTGAGCAACGACTGTGAAGCCGAGTGCCCTCCGGAAGGCCTTGGTCAATATTATTGGTGCAATCCCGCAGGCGGATGCTCGAGCGGGAATTATCTATCGGGAGAAGAATGCGAGCAAGGCGACGAAGAAAAGGTTTGCTATTCGGATTTCGGATCTTGTTCTTCCGCCTGCAGAACTTCTGGGGTAATTTCCTGCAATCTTCCGGAAACAGGCTCCGGAGACGATATTGCGGTCTCTCTCGAAGCCGATCCGCAATGCGTTCCCATAAGATCTCTAAATTACCAGTCGACGCTCTCTTGGGAAATAGGTATCGGTAACAGCTGCGGCGAAGGCGAGGAGCCTTCCAACAACAGGTTCTCCTGTGTCAGTTGCAATATGCCGTCTCCGAGCGTCGAAAGCGGCAGCGTCGCGGTTTCTGCGGATAGAACCACCGAATACGGCATTTCCTGCACCCGGGCCGCCTATAGGTGCTGTTGGGAAGAAGACGAGGACTACAGTTGCAATTGCGTCGGAGAAGAACAAGAAAGAGTTTGCGAAACCTGCACCCGCGCCATCACTATTTGCGACGACGAACACGCTGCTTCCACGGGAATCGCCAAAACATCGATACGAGTGGTCCCTAAACCCGTTATCCAAAGCTTCACCGCCGATCCAGTGGATATTCTCTATACCGCCGAAAACAGAGTGGCTGAATCCGGATACAATAAGTTCTCGACTCTTAGTTGGACTTCTTTAGAGAATCAATTCGATTTTCCGATAACGACTTCCTGTGCCGTCATTAGGGACGACGGAACTTCGGAGGCGGCTGGTTTGAACCAAAGCGGTTCCCGCACGGTGTCTCCTTCGAGAACCACCATTTATACGCTTCAATGCCGGAACAGCGACGACGAAGAGCCGGAAACTTGCTATTCGGATTCGGAAACGGAAAACGCGACCGTCAGGGTATTCGGAGCGGGCATAGAAGAACCGGGGCCGCAGACCTATCTCGAAGGATTCGGTAAAAAGATCGGTCAAATCATTAACGGGTTTTTGGATCTTCCGGAATAGGGGAAACATTCGAATCCCGCGAAAGGCGGGATTTTTGTTATACTTAACATTATGAAAAAACTGATTGTCGCCAATTGGAAGATGAATCCGGAGACGATTGCGGAGGCCAGGTCTTTGCTCAGCCGATCTCTTACGGTAATATCCAAAAATAAATCGATCGATTTTCTGGCAGCCGTGCCAACGCCGTATCTCGGCGATGCGGCCTTCAAAAAACGCGCCAAGTATCTGGCCGGCCAGAACGTCTCTTGGGCCGAAAACGGGGCTTTGACCGGAGAGTTCTCCGCGAAAATGCTCTATTCCTTGGGAGTGAAATACGCGATAGTGGGTCATTCCGAGCGCCGGGAATATTTTTTTGAGAACGAAGAGATCATCGCCAAGAAAATTCAGAAATGTTTCGAAGCTGGAATAAGACCTATTCTTTGCGTCGGCGAATCGACGGCCATCAGACGGAAAGGATTGGATCTCGTCAAAATCTATCTCAAGGATCAGCTGCGGCAGATCATCGCCGGCACAGAACACAGCCTTATATCGAAAATCGTTTTTGTTTACGAACCGGTTTGGGCCGTCGGAGCGGAAGAGGCCGACGATCCGGAGAGCAGTGCCGAACTCATAAACCACATGAAATCGACCCTCAAGGAGTTCTTCGGTCTCCCGAAACCAAAAGTTCTTTATGGGGGATCGGTCGACGGCTCGAATATCCGCGAGATCTTCGCCCAAAAACCGATCGACGGAGTTTTGGCCGGCCGGGCAAGCATCGATCCCGGGGAATTCGCAAAGCTTGTTAAAAATGCTAAAATATAAATATGGATACAAAAACAGCAGATAAAGACAAAGCTTACTATAAAAATTACAAGGTCAAGATGATCTTGAGCTTGTCTCTGGTGATTCTTATCTTCGCCGGAGTTTTCGCCTTGACCGAATGGGGCAAAAGCCTGACGCCGGCGAGAACCGTCACCGTGAGCGCCGACAGCAAAGTGGCCATCGCCCCTGATCTGGCGGAGGTTTCTTTCTCGGTCATCACCGAAGGAGCCAATCCGACAACGCTTCAAATCGAGAATACGACCAAGATGAACGCCGCCATCCAGTACGTCAAAGGAAAGGGAATCGAAGCCAAGGATGTGAAGACTTCCAATTATAATCTCCAGCCCAAATACGAATACGACCGGATAAATAGGACGACCTATATCAGCGGCTATACTTTGACCCAGACGATCATCATCAAGATCCGCGATCTCTCGAAAATCGCGGAAATCGTCGCCGGTCTTCCGGGACTCGGGGTTAACGAAATCAGCTCCGTCAGGTTCAGCATCGAAGATCCGGACAAATTCCTGGCCGATACGAGAAAAGAAGCCTTTGACAAAGCTTTCGAGAAAGCCAAAGCCATGGCTTCGATGAATCGCGTTTCTTTGGGTAAGGTGGTCGGTTTCAGCGAGAGCACCAATAATTATATCCGCTACGATTATTCCTTGGAGAAAACAGCGGCTATGGGCGCGGGAGTCGTGCCGGCTCCAGTGCCGACAATCGAGCCCGGATCTGAAGAAATCACTGTTTACGTCACCGTAATATATGAAATTAAGTAAGAGAAGCAAGAATATCTTCAACAAAATAGTCACCGTCTTCATTGTCATCGCTTTTCTCGTTCCGCTCGCCTTCAGATAAGAGAAAGCTATTGACATTCGGGGAAAAAGAGAGTATCATATGGCTAGCGAGTGCATAGGCTTTACGCCGGTGCGCCCGAAAGACTATTTGGAATCCCGCCTTTTATTATTGAGGCGGGATTTTTTGTCGGTTTCGTCATTGACGGGTTTTTGGATTATAATTAACCCATGATCGCGATTTTGCGGATCAATCTCGATATCGAACCGGACGAATTCAAGCATTCTTTACGTTTGCGGCTGGCCACAGAAGAAATCAAAAAGCTTCTCAAGCGCTACGAAAAAATCGTGATTTTGAGCCACCGCGACCGTCCCGCGAAGCCGGATAAAAAGCTCAGTCTGAAACCGTCAAAAGAATTTCTGGAATCCGGGATTCGGAAAAAGATCGTGTTTTTCGAGAAAATCGATTTTGAGAAAATTATCCGGGAGATAAACTCGTCTTCCGAGCGGGTTTTTATGCTCGAGAATCTGCGTTTCCTGAAAGGTGAAACCGAAAACGATTCTAAACTCGCCAAATCCTTGGCTTCTCTGGGAGACATTTTTATAAACGATGACTTCGCTTCGAGTCATCGGAAAAATGCTTCGATTTACGGTATTGTCGATTTCGCCAAGAAGTCTGTTTTGGGCGGGATCGTGAAGTCCGAGATAAAGCATCTCGACGCGATCCGGGAAAATCCCGAAAAACCTTTGGTTTTGATCGTCGGCGGCGCCAAGATTTCGGATAAACTCGGAGTTATCGAAAAATTCATCGGCCAAGCCGAATACGTGATTACCGGAGGCGGTGTGGCCAACACTTTTCTTAAAGCCGCCGGGATTCCGGTCAAAAAATCTCTCGTCGAAAATAACATGGTTCAAAAAGCCCGGAAATTCTTGAAATCCGGAAAAATCGTCATTCCCGCGGATTACCGCGAACGCGGCGGCGAAATACTCGACATCGGTCCGAAAACGGAAAAAATATATCGAGACATTATTTTGAAAGCACGAACCGTTATCTGGGCCGGACCGCTCGGATATGTCGAAGATTCCAAATTCGCCAAAGGTTCGATCGCGGTTCTGAAAGCAATCGCCAAAACCAAGGGTCGGGCGGTGATCGGCGGAGGCGACACCACGGCTTTGGCATTGAAGCATGGTTTCCGGAAGAAAAACGGTTTTCTTTCGACGGGCGGCGGAGCCATGCTCGAATATCTGGCCGGCCAACGGCTTCCGGGAATAGAAATCGTCAATCGAAAACAATCATGAACAAAAAAATCGTAGTTTTGTATCATAAAGGTTGCAGCGATGGGTTTGGCGCCGCCTGGGTTTTATGGAAAAAGTTCAAGGATCGGGCGATCTATTGGCCCATGGAATATCAGGTTCCTCCGCCGGCCATCTTGAAATCCGCTTCGGAGGTTTACATGGTGGATTTCGGTTTTCTTGCGGAAATCATGAAAACCCTGGCTTCGAAATATAAAATAACGGCCATCGATCACCATCAAAGCCAAAAACAGGCGATTAAATTCGCCGAAGAGTCGGTTTTCGACATCAAACACTCTGCTGCGGTGCTCACCTGGAATCACCTGAATCCGAAAAAACCGACGCCCGAGCTTCTGAGAAGAATCGAAGACGTCGATCTTTGGAAATTCAAGATAAAAGACACCAAAGAAGCCGTGGCTTGGCTCGAATCGCACGAACAAGATTTCAAGCTTTGGGACAAATTGATCCGGGATTTCCAAAATCCCAAAAAGCGCTCGGCATTTCTCAAGGAAGGAGCGGCCATACTCCGCTACCAGGAACAAACGGTCAAGGAATTGAGCGACGCGGCTGTTCCGGCTGTTTTCGAGGGCAAAAAAGCCATGGTCGTCAATTCTCCGATACTCGCTTCGCAGATCGGCAACCGATTGGCCTCGAAAGAAGGCCGGGTGGCCATTATTTGGTCAAATAAAAACAAAAAGATTTTTGTTTCCTTGCGGTCGATCGGACAGACCGACGTTTCGGAACTCGCCAAGCGTTACGGCGGAGGAGGCCACAAGCACGCCGCCGGATTCGGATTCAAATCCGCAAACAATCAATTCCCATGGAAAACAAACTGATCATCAATTGCGATGGAGGAAGTCGGGGAAACCCCGGACCAGCCGCCATCGGCGCGGTTGTCGGGCTCAAAGAGTACGCCGAAAAAATCGGCCGAACAACGAACAACGTGGCCGAATGGACGAGCCTGGTTTTCGCCATGAAAAAAGCCAAGCAGATTTTGGGCAAGGCTAAAGCTAAAGAGACCGTCCTCGAAATACGGATGGACAGCGAATTGGTGATTAAACAAGTGAATGGCGAATACAAGATAATGAATTCTGATCTTCAACCCTTATTCATCGATGTTTGGAACCTGAAACAGGATTTCAAGAAGGTGGAGTTTCGTCATGTTCCGAGAGAAGAGAACAAAAGAGCCGATTATCTGGTGAATCTGGCTTTGGATAGCAAATGATGGGTTGACCGAAAGCCCGATTTGTGCTATATTCTGATCGGTAATTCAGACGATTGCTCTGTTTCAACAAACAGAGAGGAAAGTCCGGACTCTTTCCGCTGATAAGGCGGAAACACACCAGTTAAAAGCTGGCTGCCGTAAGGCAAGAGGTGCGAGCAGTGACGTCCCAAGCCGAAAGGCGAGGGAAGACCCAATCCCAAGCTCGATGGTCTAATTCCGTTATAGGGATAAAAAGACGGAAGTGAAACGGCTAAATCCTTGTGGAGTGCAAGACCGCGCCCCGAATGGGGAGAGTCGCTTGAGCCCGAGAGCGATCGAGGGCCTAGATAAATAATCGTCCAAACAGAATCCGGCTTATGGATTGCCAACCCCTCCCCGATGAACCGGGGAGGGGTTTTTATTTCGATATTTTACAAGCAGATTCGTATCTGTTATAGAGGTAATAAGTTTAGATCCTTGAAAGGAAGATGGGTGATGAAAGCCGCCAACGATTTTGCTGTCGAGAAACAGGTGGAAGTCTTGCGCAGTTTTTTCCCGAAGCTCAAGGAGGCAACGTTTGATGAGAGTATCACTTTACAACCCTTACCGGAATACGCCGATCTCTGGGTCGCTTTTCCCAGGTGGCAGGCAATCGCCGGCAATTACACCAAAGCGGTGAAGAGGGTAATCGAGCTTCTGAGGCAGAAAGCGGAAAAAGGCGGACTCTCCTTCTACGATAACTACGGCGATAAGAAGGATAGCCGCGGATTCAAAGGTCACAAGCTCTATCGGCATAAGTGGGCGGCGGACAGATTCCAATTGTTAACAGAGCAGCAAAAAGGGCACGATATCTTGATCGCCGCGGTGAATTTCCTCACTTATCGCTCCCGCAACGCCCGCTATACGCGCTTGCATTGTCCGACCAACGCTTTCGGCTTGGGCGCATTCGAGGTGGGCGCCGCCATCCTTGCCCTGTATCCGGAATATTTTTCGGAGCAACAGGGTATGTATACTATCCTTTGTTGCGGGGATCGAGAACAAGGTGACGAAATTCTGTACGTCCCCGAATTCCATCTTGAGCGAGGTCGTTATGTTGCGTTCTACCAGGAGGACCTGCTGGAGACTTCATTCTTTTGCACGTACTTTGGATCGGCGCTCGCATTTCTACCCGTTTCATGACATTGTCCCCCCGGCTTGTGTAAGCACAACCGGGGCTTTTTGTTGACCGGTAAGGCTTTTTATGCCTAAAATAACAAGCTTGCCAAAGCACTAGAACTTTACTACTTGAATAGAAAGGAGGGATAGCTTGGAAGCTACCAAAGCCCAAAAACCCAAGAAAGAACCCAAAGTCGTCGAGTTCGACGATGAGCGGGCAGAGCAAGTCTTTAGAATAATAACGAATTTTTGGTCCGTGGTCCGGCCCCATATCAAGCTTCCCCAAGAACGCATGCCGCTCTCAGAAAATGCGAGTCCCGAAGAGAAGGCGAACTTTCTGATCATCCTCGCTATTTTTCAGCGGGGCGGAGTGATTAGCGACACTCCGTCCAACGGAATCCACCGCATTTATGCGAGGAGACCGGATTTGTTTGATCCGAGAGAAGTCGTGAAAATGACCGAAGCCGAGATTTACCAAGCCATCAGGACCGAGACAGTCTTCAATTACAAGATTGGAGAATTCGTCAAATCCTGGCTGGTCAATTCAAAACTTCTGGTCGACGAATTCAACGGAAGCGCTTTGAACTTAGTGGATGCGGATAGCTTCAGAGAGGCTTTTGACCGCATCGACGGGCGGCTCTATGGCATCCAGTTGAAGATTTTCTCCCTGTTCGTGATCTGGCTTCAAGAACAGGGATTGGTTTCAAGATTTGGGGCCGTCCCTTTGCCGATAGACTTCCACGCCGCGAGGCTATTGATGTCGACCGGGGTGGTGAAAACCGGCAATCTCGAAACGCCGATAACAAAGGAGATCTTTGGTACTAAAACCGCGAAGGAATATCCGCAATTGGCCAAAGAGCTTCTCGGCCGGCCGAGTATTGCTGTTAGGCGCTGGTTGGTCGACAGTATAGCCTGGTGGTCCTTGGAGAAAATACAGGAATACGGATACTCGCACCTGGAGATCAATCCGGGATTATGGGTTTTCTCCAGAAATTTCTGCTCCAAATCTCCTCAAGCAATAGTGTCGAGAAATCATTCTCTCTTACTCGACCCGGAAGATCTGGAAAAGACTCTTGACCTTTGGGGAGAGGTGAAAGATCAAGGCCCTTGCGAACTCTGTCCGTTGAGCAGTCTTTGTGAGCGAATTTTCCCGTCGGAGCCGAATTACCGATTCGGCAAGCTTGTGCCGGTTGTCCGGTTAAAGCGATCCGAAAGCCAGAGACCGATAATTTCGAAAGAGAATCCATTCCAATCACTCATGCCTTTTTTGACGCGAGACGGAAATGGAGAACTGTATCCTGAAGAAAAAAGAAAGATATCGGATACGCAAATCCCTTTGCTCGTTTACGACGCGTAACAGCCGCCCTCGAAAGAGAACGGCTGTTTTTTATCTTAAATCAAAGGGTTTATCTTCCTTTGTGTTCGCTTTCGTGTTTGCGCCAGGCTTTGGCGACGGCGGCCTCGGTTTTGTCGAGATGCATTAAAACGGCATCGCGGATGGCAGCCGCGTGCACCCTTTCTTTGTCGCTCAAGAAATCCATAACTTCGTCAAGAGTTTCATCAACCACTTCTTTCAGTTTTTCTCCCATCAAACCGGCTTCCTCGGCCGCCGCCTTGATGGCTTTTTTCAATTTATCCTTGTCGAACTTTTCGGTCCCACCGTGCCTTTTTACAACTTCTTTAGTCATTGTGAAAATAATTTACGACCTTTGGCAACGGAAAGATTGCTGCTGATTCAGTATAGCATAATCGTTTGACCTCGGTTTTGATAAAAGATAACATTCGACCAGTTCCTTGAAAGGAGAATATCTATGGAAGATTGGGAATCGCTTCTTTCCGAAGCGGAAAGTATAATCGAGATAACGGCTCGTAGATTCGACAATATAGACGGTTATGACTACGAAGATCTCCTTCAGATCGGAAGGATTAAAGTCTGGGAGATATTGTCGGAGAAGAAAGGAACATTCGCCGCAATGAAGGGCTATATAGCCGTTTCGCTCGCCAACCTTTTCCGTACCGAATTCGGGAAAACCAAAGCGGCAAAGAGGATCAATTTGCGTCAGACGACATCTCTTGACGCGAAAATCGACGATGACGATGATCGCACCCGGTATGATTTTATACCCGATAAGGGAGGGGCGATTACCCTTGAAACGCTGGATATCGTCAAAACTGCCGCTTTGAAGACAAAGGCAAAAAGAGCGATACGGGGAGTGGTCTGGTGCCTGATGGAGCTTCTCGGTATTCGGACGGAGCAAGCTCCGAAAAAGATAAACTACGGCACTTTTGTGAAGTATGGACTTTCCCGTTATCTTTGGGTTTTCTTTAATAACTCTCCTTACCGCGCCTTGCGTTATGCTTATCCGGAACTCAAGGCGAAGGACATGAAGAAGAGGCCGAATAATTATTGGAAAGGAGAACGAGGCAAAAGGAAGGCCGTAGAGGAGCTGAGAGAGATACTCTTGTCTTCGGGATACGGAGAGAGAGACTATCCGTTGGTCGTGAATCACGATTTTATCGTCGATCACGGGCTGTCTTTTCCGTTACAGACCATGTACGGCTCAAGCCCATTTCTTTTTCTCGATGCCGTTTTTCCCGGGAGATTTCATCCGTGGGAAATGGCGACCACTCCGAAGTATTGGTTCGAGAGCGACGATCGTGCGATCGCCGCGACAAAATGGCTTGTCGAAGAAGTTTTGGGATTCGATATCCCGAACTTGGACGAGAAGGAAATCTGGAGAAGGCGAATAGGCGTCAAGATAAGACGAAGCGATTTCGACGATAACGGATTAAGAGGCCTGATCAGCCAGTTCGGTAATTCTCCGAAGAGACTGCTCGAACTGGCCTATCCAGGTAAGTTTCAGGAATGGGACTTCCAAAGCAAGGATAAAAATGGGTCGGTCCCGCCGGATTGGAACTCGCCGCCCGCGCCACGAGGTGGGTAATCGAAGAATATGCCGGTCTCACTCCGTGGTCCTCCGGAATCGGATTCAGATTCTTCATAGAGAACGGTTTGCACGGCATGATCACCGCCAAAAGCCTGGGGTTCAATTCATCGCCCAGAGCGGCGTTGATGAATGCTTACCCGCAAAATGTATGACTCCTCCTTACGAGGAGTCTTTCTATATTAATTACTTATTGTCTGTGCCAAACGACGAGAAAACGGTTGTCACAAAAGACAAAACAATGCTGAACAGCATCGCCCACCAGAAACTGGCGACGCTGAATCCCGGAACAATGTAGGAAGCGAGAATGACGAGTGCGGCGTTAATAACCAAGGTAAAAAGCCCGAGAGTTACGATATTGATCGGAAAAGTGAGAAAGAGGATTATCGGCTTGATGAAAGCATTGATCGCTCCGAGCACAACCGCGAGAACGAGCGCGGCCAAAAAGCCGTCAACGTTCACTCCGGGCAAAACATAGGCTGCTATTATAATGGCGACAGCCGATATAACCCAATTTATAAAAGTCTTCATAATAATGAATTAATTTGATTGGTTTATAATAAGATAATTATAGCATAATTATCTTATTATGGATCTGTTTTGCTGCGGGGCTAGGAATCGAACCTAGAGTTCCTGCTTCAAAGGCAGGCGTGTTACCATTGCACCACCCCGCAATAATTACTGAAAATACTCTATCATAGCCTTAATAAGTCCTGCAATTTTACGGTTTAATCTAGGGTTTTTTAACCTTAATTCTTAACACTCCAGGGTAATCATTTTTATTTCTCAATCAGCTATAATGTTTATGTTATTATGGCGTTATGACTATCGAATACGAAGCGACTTTCCCGAATATCGATAAGACCGAATTCCGCGATCGATTGATTAAAGTCGAAGCCAAGCTTTTACGGTCGGAATTCTTGCAAAAAAGAAAGGTTTTTCATTTGCCGTCTGGTCACGAGATTCCCGGCGGTTGGATCAGGCTGAGAGACGAAGTCGACAAAATAACAATGGGCTTAAAAGTCATCGACGGCACGAATATTACTAATCAGAAAGAAATATTCTTTAACGTCAATGATTTTGAAAAAGCCGCAGAGTTTTTGATATCCATCGGCTGCGTGGAAAAAGGATTCCAGGAGTCCAAAAGGGAATTATGGGCTTTGAAAGAAGCGGAAATCACCATCGACGAATGGCCGTTTCTCGAACCTTTTTGCGAAATCGAGGGAGCATCGGAAGAAACGGTCAAGGAAATCGCTTCGATTTTGGGTTTTGATTATTCCAGAGCCAAATTCTGTTCGATCGATGTTCTATACAGCGAAAAATACGGATTTTCGACCGATGTCATCAATAGCCATACCCCTCGTCTTTTATTCGACATGAAAAATCCGTTTATCAAGTAGCTTGATTTTCAGCCTCAAAAGTGTTTGTTTAATATTAGGACGTCGAAGCGCCTTTTTCTTGCCATTTCAATTTGTTTTAATAAAATTTTTTCTCTTTTTGATCCCTCGATTTCCTCTAAAGTCCCGCCGTGTTTTTTTCTAAAGATCTCCAAAGTCGCCGTCATATTTTTATTTCCCCAAAAATCCACAATTTCTTTTAAAATGATGTTGTCGGGAAAAGGCAGGTGATCGTCCACACCGTCGCTATAATGCAAATGAAGATGTTTGGTTTTATCTTGGAGAACTTCGGCGAATTTTCTCCAATTATTTACGGCATGACCGATATCCAAAGCTATATTTAAGTTGGGAATCTGATCGGTAAGATATCGGAGTTTTTCGACAATATCCGGAATGGTTGGATCTCCATTCTCCGCCAGAAGATCGATGTTTAACGGATCGCAGAAATCGGTGAGCGCTTTTAAGGCTTCCATATTTTTTCGGAGAGCTTCATCAATGCCAACATTTTCAGGGAAAGACGGATGAATAATTACTTTGGATGTTCCTAGTTTTCTAAATAATTGAAGGCCTTCCTTCGCATTCTTTTCTCCATCCAAAGCCGTCAAATCGATATCCCAATGGAGATGCCCGACAAGAGAAAACTTTCCCAAAGATTTTCTGACAGATTCGATATATTCGGGCGACCACGGCCGAAGATTATAAGGTAAAGTCAATTCCAAAAAATCAAAATGTCGCTTCGCGAATTCTATTTGTTCCAAAAGATCGCTGTTAAAACTCGGCATAAAACCGAGTAGGAAACCGCTTGCTTTGTCCATTTATTTTAAATTCTCGATAATCGCCATTTCCAAAGGAACGATGGCAAAAGGCGAGTAACGCATTTCGCTGTAGGCGCGGATCAGAGATTTCAGCATGGCGGTCAGTTTTTCCGGATCGGCTTCTTTGGATTGTTTTATTAAAGTTTCGAGTTCGTCGGGTGTCAGTTCAGACTCGAAAACGTTTTTCATATCCGGATTGAAATGAAGCACGAGTACGCGGCGAAGATAATGGATCAAATCGTGATTCAGTTCCACCAGGTTGTATCCGGCCTCGTTTATGTCTGATAGAGTTTTCAAAGATTTCTCCAAATCTTTCTTAATGAGTTCCTCGGCCAGATCGGCGGTCTTGGTGAAACCGACTTTTCCGAGCAAGCTTTCGACGGATTCCAGATCAGCCGCTTCTCCGAGAGAAATTATCTGGTCGAGTAAAGATTCCGCGTCCCTGAAGCTTCCTTCGGCGGCCACGGCCACGAGTTCCAGAGCGTCGTCGCTTATTTTCAGTTTTTCTTCTTTGACGATCGTCTGAAGTTTTCCGAGGATCGTTTTCACGGACAATCTTCGGAAATTGAAACGTTGGGTCCGGGAAATGATCGTCGCCGGAAGTTTTTCGTATTCGGTCGTCGCCAAAATAAATATGGCGTGCTCCGGCGGCTCTTCCAAAGTCTTTAAAAGTGCGTTGAAAGCTTCTTTGGTTAGTTGATGAACCTCGTCGATGATGAATACCTTCCGGCGGTAGGAAGCCGGGGAAAGCTTAATGCCTTCTTTGAGATTCCGGATTTCTTCGATGCCGCGGTTCGAAGCGGCGTCGATCTCGATGACGTCCAAGGCTCGGCCTTCGTCGATTTCCAAGCAAGGCCGGCAACGATTGCAAGGTTCTCCGAGTTCCCGGAATTTCGGATCATTCATTCTGGTTTCGCAGTTCACGATTTTGGCGAGGATTCTCGCGGCCGTGGTTTTGCCGGATCCGCGGGGTCCGTAAAAAAGATAGGCGTGACTCAACTTGTCCTGTTTGGCGGCATTCTTAAGGACTTCGGTCACTGATTCCTGGCCCAAAACATCGGTTAAGGTTTTCGGGCGGTATTTGCGGTAAATGGCGAGAGACATGCTTTTATTATAGGTGAAAATGGATTAGAATAAAAACGCTTCAAAAGCCGGAGTTTGATGAGAAAAATCCTTTTCATAATCTTTTTGGGAGCCTTGACCGCGGGGGCTTTTTTGTTTTTGAACACGACTTACACTTTTAGAGTCGGTGTTGGGGCGGCGAACGAACCGGAAAAACCGGCCGGAGTTTCGGGTATCATCGGAAAACTGATAACGATCGGGGAAGAACAACAGGCGGTCATCGGATCGAAGAACGACATAGAAAACCAACAACCCCTTGCGGAAAAACCGACAGCTGTCAAAGCGGTTTACTCGACCGCCTGGTCAGCCGGCTCGGCCAAAAAAATCGATTATTTCATCGACCTCATCAAAACCACGGAACTGAACGCCATTGTCATCGACATCAAGGATTATTCCGGTTACGTCGCTTACGACATAGGCGATCCACTCGTCAACAAATACAAGGCCAAAGACATCAAAATCCCCAAAATCAACTCCCTGATAAAGAAATTGCATGACCAGGGTATTTACGTCATTGCCCGTATCGCCGTGTTCCAGGACCCGATTTTGGCCAAGAACAGGCCTGATTTGGCGGTCCAAAGCAAATCGACCGGAACCACCTGGTTTGACCGCAAAAATCTGGCCTGGACAGACCCGGCTTCGCTGGAAGTCTGGGATTACAATCTGGCGATCGCCAAAGACGCGGCCAATCGGGGATTCGACGAAATCAATTTCGATTACATCCGCTTTCCTTCGGACGGCGACATCGCCGATATGGTTTTTCCGGTTTACGACATGACGAGCCCGAAGCACTTCACCATGAGAAAGTTTTTTGAATACACGAGAAACAGTCTTCCGGAAACACCGATCTCGGCCGATCTTTTCGGGCTGGCGGGAATCGTGAACGACGATCTCGGTATCGGCCAAGTGCTCGAGGACGCCTTGCCTTATTTCGACGCGGTTTCGCCCATGGCTTATCCATCGCACTATGCCGCGAATTTCATGGGATTCAAGAATCCGGCCGAACATCCTTACGAAGTGGTAAGAAATACCATGGCTACGGCCATGGCAAGACTCCATAAGCTCGAGGAACAAGGCATGGAGAATAAACCCAAGCTTCGTCTTTGGCTGCAGGACTTCAATATGGGCGCGACCTATGACGCCGTCATGGTGAGAAAAGAGATCCAGGCGGTCGAAGAGATAGACCCGACGGCCGGCTGGATGCTTTGGAATCCGAATAACGTCTATACCAAGGGCGCTTTGCTTCCGGGATAAACATGCTCGGCCGGAAAAAACTGGTTTGGACAGCTCACGCGAACGCGAAAATGCGTTTTTACGGCCTTTCCGAGTACCGCGTCAAACGCGTCATAAACCATCCACAAAGAATCGAAAAGGGGATCGCCGAAAATACCGCGGCCGTGATGCAATCCTCCGGCAGCAAAAAGCATCCTTACGAGATCTGGACGATGATCAAAGACGAATCCCGATCCGGAGAAAAAATCAGGAAAGTCATTTCCGCCTGGAAATATCCGGGAACAACCAAACCCGGAGAGCCGCTGCCGCAAGAAATCCTGATCGAAATAAAGGAAGCCGGATTCTGAAGCGTTTTTGGCGGGGCAAGGTTTCGGGGTTATAATTCGTAAAATGCCTTTCGAAATCAGCACCGAAAGATTCTCCGGTCCGTTGCAGAAGCTCCTGGAACTCATCGAAGAACGCAAGCTCGAGATCACCGAATTGAGCCTCGCGGAAATCACCGGAGAATTTTTGGATTACGTGCATAAAATGGGCGAAGCCGAACCGAAAGTCCTGGCCGATTTCGTTTCCGTGGCCGCCAGGCTTTTGCTTATCAAATCGAAAAGCCTGATCCCGAATCTGGAACTGACGACCGAAGAAGAGGAAAGCATCGTCGATCTCGAAGAACGACTCAAGCTTTACAAGGAACTCAAATCCGCGGAAAAAAACGTAGCCGTTTTTTGGAAGTCGGAGAAAAGATCGTTTTCTCGGGATTTTGCCGCCGGCTCCAGATTTGTTGTTTTTTATCCGCCGGCCAATTTTTCCAAAGAACTCGTAGCCAAAGCTTTTGGCGGGCTTTATAATATATTCGCGGCCGAGAAGAAAGAATACGTCGAACACAAGATAATCAATTTCGAAGAATACGTGGCAAACCTCATCGGCCGCATCAAGGGAGCCACTTTCGGGTTCAAGGAGTTGAGCAAAGACAAAGAGCGTCAAGAAATCGTCATTCTTTTCCTGGCCCTTCTCCATTTGCTGAAAGACAACGCCATCAAGATCGAACAATCCGGACAATTCGAAGAAATAATCATTTCGCCGCATGCCTGAAACCGAAAAACAATTGGAAGCGAAAATCGAAGCTTGTCTTTTCGTCTACGGAGAGCCGGTGAAAGTAGCGAATCTCGCGAAAATGATCCGAGCCGAAGAATCGGAAACAAGAAAGGCGATCGATCGTCTGAAATCCCGTTTGGACTCCGAAGAATCCGGACTTGTTTTGATCGAGTCCGACGACAAAATACAGCTCGTCACCAAACCGGTTTTCGGGAAAATAATCGAAGAAATAGTCAAAGCCGAGATCAAGGAAGATTTGACTCCGGCGGCGCAGGAAACTTTATCCATTGTCGCTTATCTCGGACCGATTTCGCGGCCGGAAATCGATTACGTGAGAGGAGTCAATTCGAGCTTTATCCTGCGAAGCTTGATGGTGCGCGGGCTTGTCGAACGAAGTCCGAGCGCGAGAAGGCTTTCTTCTTTCGATTACCGGTTGTCATTCGACGCTTTGAAGCAGCTCGGCGTTTCCGAAGAATCGGAATTGCCGGAATACGAACGTTATCGGGAAATCAGCAAAATTTTCAATGAAAAAGAAAACAGAAACGAATCAGGGGATTAAGCCGCATTTCTTTATCCTGCTCGCCGCGGCCTTGCTGCTCACTTTAATGAATCAACGGCTTTTGTCCGGAAAAGCGGTTTTCGGGGACAGCGGCAAGCTTTCGGGACAAGCCATCGGTTACTCCGAAGTCCAAGATCGGGCCGAACTTCCGCAGGCGCTCGTCTTGAACGAAAAACTGAACGCGGTGGCGGCCGAAGTCGTTGATCTTCAAACTAAAAGGAATCTTTTGAATTACAACGGGGGACAGAATTGGCCTGCGGCGTCTTTGACCAAACTGATGGCGGCCGTCGTCATCGAGGAATTCCTTGATCCCGGAGAGACGATCAATATTCCTTGGACCGGGCCGGAAGACGGAGTTATTTTACCCGGAGAAGCCTACAGCGTCGGAGACCTCGAAAAAATCATGCTCATGTCCTCGTCGAACAAGGCGGCTTACTCTTTTGAGAAGCATTCTCCGGAAGGACGATTCGTGGAGATGATGAACGAGAAAGCCAAAGATATCGGGCTGACGGACACCAATTTTACCGACGCCTCCGGGCTTTCCGAATCGAGCCGGACGTCTGGCGACGATCTCGTGAAGCTAGTACAATATATTTGGGAAAACCATCGTCGCGTTTTTACGATCAACCGCGATCCGAAAGGAACGATCACCGAAATCAAAAGCGGACAGATGAAAGAGATCTCGGCCACGCACCAGTTCGCCGGACGACCGGACTTCTTGGGCGGCAAAACCGGATTCACGGCCTCGGCCCAAGGTAATCTGATTTCCATATTCTCCGTCGAAAACCATCCAATCTTGATCCTCGTTCTCGGAACCGAGAGCCGATTCGAGGAAAGCGAAAAAATATTAAACTTCGTCACCGATGCTTCCAGAAGTAATTAGGATACAGGCGGTTCGCGTTTTGGGCGTCACCATCATCGCTTTCGTGGCCGCCCTTTTGCTTACGCCGCCGCTTTTCAAATTCCTGAAAAAATTCGGCATCAAAAAACAAATCCGCTCGGCCGAATCGGCTCCGATTTTCGCCAAACTTCACGCCAAGAAAGAAGGAACGCCGACCATGGGCGGCATTCTGATCTGGGCTTCGGTTTTGGGCCTCGCCATTCTCTTCGCCCTTCTCAACCATTTCTTCGACGGGTTTTTCGCTTATTTGAATTTCGTGAACCGCGCCGAAACCTATTTACCGCTCGCCGCCATGTTCATCGCCGCCAGTCTCGGATTCATCGACGATCTTCTGGGGGCGCTTCGCATCGGTCCGAATGGCGGAGGAATGACGACCAAACACAAATTCGTCATGTACTGTTTGGTGGCCGCGATCGGCGCCTGGTGGTTCTATTCCAAGCTCGGCTGTCTCGACAACGTGGAAAACGCCTGTATCCTTCGCATTCCTTTCTTCGGGAATTTCGACGTCGGACTTTGGTATATTCCGATATTCATGCTGGTTGTCGTGGCGAGCGCTTTTTCGGCCGATTTGACCGACGGCCTCGACGGACTTCTCGGCGGAGTTTCTTTGTTTATTTTCGGGGGACTGATGGTGGTCGCTTTCCTTATTCGCCGCTACAACCTGGCGGTGATGATCGGCGCCATCATCGGGTCGCTTCTCGCTTTCTTATGGAACAACATCAATCCGGCGAAATTCTTCATGGGAGATACCGGCTCCATGGCCTTGGGCATCACCATGGGAGTGATCGCCATGCAGACCGATTCGGCTCTGTTTTTGCCGATCATCGCTTTGCCCTTGGTTCTCGAAACCTTATCGGTGATCGTCCAGACGATAAGCAAGAAGTTTTTCCACCGGAAAATATTTCTTTCCACTCCGATTCATCACCATTTCGAAGCCGTGGGCATGCCCGAGGCGCAAATCACCATGCGTTTCTGGATCATCGGATTCATCGGCGTCGGACTCGGAGTGATCCTCTTCGTGTTCTATCTTTTCGGGTTAATCTGACGGACGCGCTATAATTAAATCATGAGCATCCTGATCAAAGGCGCGAACATCCTCGACGGCAACGGCAATCCGCCGCGAAAGGCGGATATTCTCGTTTTGAAGGACAAGATTTCGGCCATCGGCGATTTTCGGGGGGCAAGACCGGCGGAAACCGTTATCGACGGTCTCGGATCTTACGTCGCGCCCGGATTCATCGACGTCGACACCGACTCCGACCACTATTTAACGCTTTTCTCGAATCCCGGACAGGAAGATTTCCTGAAACAAGGCGTAACCACCATTTTCGGAGGTATGTGCGGCTACTCGCTCGCTCCGCTTGTCTACGGCTCCATGGAATCGGTGCGGGAGTGGTCGGAAAGCGAGCGCCTTAACGTCGACTGGCGGACAACCAAAGAATTCTTGTCGAGCCTGAAGCGCATGGACCTCGGCGTCAATTTCGGAACGCTCTCCGGACACCTCACCATGCGTCAGGATATCGTTAAAAAACCGCGAGCCTTAAGCGAAAAAGAAACGAAGATTTTGGGAACGCTCCTTGAACAAAGCCTCGAAGGCGGATCTTTCGGAATGTCTTCGAGTCTCGGATACGCTCCCGGGAAAGACATCGAAAACGAAGAGATCATCGAGCTTTTGAAAGTCGTCAAAGCCGGAAACGGAGTCTATTCGACCCACCTCCGGGATTACGGGGAAGATCTTTTGAAATCCGTCGAAGAGAGTGTGGCCGCGGCCGTCCAAAGCGGAGTCTCGACCATCATCAGTCATTTCGAACCGTATTTCGCCTCGGCCAAAAAATACGAGAAAGCGCTTAAACTGATTGGAGAGAATATCGCCGCCGCCGACATCCATTTCGATATTTTTCCTTTTGATACGTCCGTGGTTCTTTTGAGCGACCTTCTTCCAAAACACCTTTTTTCCGAAAACCCTGACGAGGCTTTGGCCAAACTGGAAAAACCCGGTTACGTCAAACAAATCCAAGGCTTCTGGGACAAAGCCGGGATCGATCCGAAAACGATGATCATCGCCGGAGCTCCGAAAAACAACTACGTCATCGGAAAAACCATTCCGGATTTCGCCGCAGGGAGGGGACTCGATCTCCGCGAAGGGGTTTTCGAGCTGATGCGGCTTACCAGAATGCGCGGCTCGGTAAGCGTCAAAAATATCGACGAAAGCCTGATCGAAAAAGGCCTGCTCCACAGCCAATCGCTCATCGCTTCGAATTCGACGAGCTTTGATTCTTCGGAGAAGTTTGTCCACGAGCGTTCAAGAAACACCTTCACCAAGTATCTGGAGATCGCCGTGAAAACCCTTTCGATCGAAGACGCCGTCAAAAAGATCACTTCGGTGCCGGCAAGAATTTTCAATCTGAAAAACAGAGGAACAATCAAAGAAGGAAATGTCGCCGATCTGGTTTTGATCCGCGACAACAAGATCAAAGATGTCGTCGTTTCCGGAAAAGTCTGCCTTCGGAACGGAGAAATAGAAAACTCCTCCTCCGGCCAAGTATTAAAACACGATGCTAAGAAAAAACGCTGACACCATCATCCTCGGAATCGCCATTCTTTTAATTGTCATCGGCTTTGCCGTACTCGGAAGCGCTTCTTCGCCCTGGGGCAAGAAACAGTTCCACGATCCGAATTATTTCGTCGAACGCCAGCTCCTTTTTTGCCTGACCGCCGGGCTTAGCGGGTTTCTCGCCGGCATGTTCACTCCTCCGAAATTCATCAGGAAAATATCTCTGGTCGCTTTGATTCTAAACATCTGCCTTCTCGTGCTCGTTTTCACGCCTCTCGGAGTCCAGGACAAAACTTCTTCGAGGTGGCTCGAGATCAAAGGAGTCTCGATCCAGCCGTCGGAACTTCTTAAAATAACTTTTATCATCTATATCTCTTCCTGGCTCGCCTCGGCCAAACGCGACCGGAAAACGGACGTTTGGGAGGGATTTTTGCCGTTTCTCCTCATTTCCGGACTGGTCGGATTCCTGCTCGTCATCCAGCCGGCGACAAGCATTGTTTTGATTTTAATGGCGGCGACTCTGATCGTTTATTTCGTGAGCGGCGCCAAACTTTCTTTTATCGCGGCCATCACCATGCTCGCTCTTATCGCCTTCGGGCTCTTGATCGCTTTCACTCCTTACAGACTCGCGCGATTCGTCACTTTTTTTAACAAAGACGCCGATCCTCTGGGAGCCTCGTTCCAGGTGAACCAGGCGATGATCGCCATCGGCTCCGGACGGATCTTCGGAGTCGGCTACGGCAACTCGACCTCGAAAATCATCGGCTTGCCCGAACCGATCAGCGATTCCATTTTCGCCATCGCCGCCGAGGAATTCGGATTCGTCGGCGTCGTTTTCTTTATCCTGCTTTTCTTCGTCCTAACACTCGCCGGATTTTTCGGGAGCTTGGAAACCAAAACCAAATTCGGGAAATTCGCCATGATCGGTTTTTCCTCGATCATCGGCATCCAGGCTTTTGTCAACATGGCCGCCATTTCGGGGATGATTCCTTTGACCGGAACTCCGCTGCCGTTTATAAGTTATGGAGGAACGAGCCTCACGGTTTTCATGACCATGCTCGGATTGATGGTTAATTTTTATCGCCATGCGTAAATTGAGAATCGCCTTTGCCGGAGGAGGAACCGGCGGACACGTTTATCCGCTCCTTGCCGTGGCCACGGAAACGCAAATCCTCGCCGCGAACAAACGTCTGGAAATCGAGATGCGTTATTTCGGGTCTCCGAAGCAATACCGAACGACTCTCGAGGAAAACGGTATTTCCGTCAGTTCGATCATGGAGAGCAAGATCAGACGGTATTTCGACTTGAGGAACCTGATCGATATCCCGAAATTCGGACTCAGCCTGCTCCAGGCGCTTTGGAAACTTTATTGGTTCATGCCGGACGTCGTTTTCTCGAAAGGCGGACCCGGAGCGATGGCCGTCATTCTCGCCGCGGCCTTTTACAGAATCCCGATCTTCATCCACGAATCCGACAGCCGGCCGAGCCTGACTACTCTTTCTTCGGCGAGATTCGCCGAGAAAATATTCGTCGCTTTCAAGGAATCGATACCGTATTTTTCTCCGGTCGACTCCGTGAAGATTGTTTTTTCCGGCAATCCTTTAAGAAGACAGCTTTTCCTTAATTTGATGTCTCCGGATTCGACGCAAACCTTTCTCGGATTCGACAAAAATCTGCCGCTTGTCGTCGTCATGGGCGGATCACAGGGGTCGACGAGAATCAACGATTTCGTTCTTCTTTCCTTGCCGCAACTCGTCAAAAAATACCAGGTGCTCCATCAGGTGGGCGAGAACAATTACGACGATTACGAAGCCGAAGTGGCGCCGATTTTGGGAAGTCTGTCCTATGAAGAACAGCAACGCTACCGATTCACTTCGTTTTTCAAATCAGAACTGAAAGACGTCATGACTGCTGCCGATCTTATTGTTTCGAGATCGGGCAGCGCCCTTTTCGAGATAGCCGCTTTCGGCAAGCCGTCTTTGCTCATTCCACTCCCGGAAGCGGCGGCCAATCACCAAACGGAAAACGCCAGAGTCTACGCCGCGGCCGGCGCCTGCGACATTATGGAAGAAAAGGATTTTTCGGTCGAAACCTTCGTCTCCAAAATCGAAAATATCCTCGAAAACCCGGGTCTCCGCGAAAAAATGGCGTCCCAGGCGCGGCTTTTCGGAAAACGGGACGCGGCTTTGATTATCGGCCAGGAAATAGTAAGATTAGCGGACAATGATCAGGGTTAGGATGGCCCCGAGCCCGACGGGGTATTTCCACATCGGCAGCGTCCGGACCACCCTTTACAACTGGCTTTTCGCCAAAAAAAACAAGGGTGTTTTTATCTTGCGCATCGAAGACACTGACAAGGAAAGGAATCGTAAAGAGTTCGAGGAGGACATCCTGAAGAATCTCGAAATTCTCGACCTTAAGCCGGACGAACTGTACCGGCAATCCGAACGGACGGATTTTTACACCGATCATCTCCAAAAACTGATCAAAGAGGATCGGGCTTATTATTGCTTCTGCACCAAAGAAGAATTGGAGGCGGAAAAAAAGGCGATGGAGGAAAAAGGAATGGCGCCGAAATACAGCGGCAAATGCGCTTCCCTCGATAAGGAAGAAGCGGAAAAAAGAGTGAAAGCCGGAGAGGCCTACGTCATCCGGCTCCGGGTTCCCGAAGGAAAGATTTCTTTCACGGATATGATCAGGGGAGAAGTGGAATTCGACGCCGGTTTGATGGGCGACATGATCATCGCCAGGAACCTGAAAGAACCCCTTTACAATTTCAGCGTCGTCATCGACGACATTCTCATGAAGATTTCCCACGTCATCAGAGGAGAAGAGCATTTGCCGAATACGCCGAAGCAATTGGTTATTTATAATGCTTTGAACGCCAAGCCTCCACTTTTCGCCCATCTGCCGCTTCTTTTGAACAAAGACCGGAGCAAAATGTCGAAGCGCTACGGCGACGTGGCGGTCAAGGATTATCTCGAACGCGGCTATCTGCCGGAAGCTTTGATAAACTTCGTGGCTCTTCTCGGTTGGCATCCCCAGGGAAACCAGGAGATCTTTTCCCGCGAAGAATTGATAAACGAATTCGATATCAGCCGGGTGCAGAAAGCCGGAGCCGTGTTCGATATCGAAAAACTTAATTGGATCAACCGTCAATATATCGCCGGCCTTTCGGAAGAAGATCTTACCGCTAAAATCGAAAAATATATTCCCGAAGAATGGAAAATAAATCAGGCCATGGTCCGGGCGATCAAACCGCGTTTGGATAAAATCGGAGACGTCAAAGAGCTTTTGATGGTTTATTTCAAGTTGCCCGAATATGATAGAAATCTGCTTTTCTGGAAAGGAGAAGACCGCGACACCAAAAATATTCTCGAAAAACTGTCGGCCGAGATTAAAAACATCGAAGACAAAGAATTCGATTTGGAAAACGTTACGGATAAAATAACGGCTTTGGTGCCGGACGACAAAAAAGGGGATTATCTTTGGCCGCTTCGCGTCAGCCTTTCCGGCTCCAAAACCAGCCCCACGCCGTTCGAGCTTCTGTCCGGCCTCGGAAAAGAGGAATCTTTGAGAAGAATCCAAATCGCCGTCGGAAAATTGAACGGATAATCTCTCATGAAACACCTTAAAACAATTCTGATTTTACTCGCTTTGGTTTTTGGTTACGGTTTAGTATATTCCGCGAACGCCGCGACTTCGTCCGAGCTCCAATCCCAAATCGATGTCAAAACCAGAGAACTCCAAAACGTTCAGGCCGAAATCAGCAGCGCCCAAGCGCAGATGGCCGTTATTTCCAAACAAAGCCAAAGCTTGGACAAGGAATTGAAAACCACGGAAAATACCTTGAACCAGCTCAATTTGAGCATCAAATCGAGCACCCTGAATATCCAGAAACTCACCTTGGAAATAGAGGATTTGAACAGCCGGATCGGCGGAATCGGCGTCGATGTCGAAGCCAAGAAAAAGGCTATCGGGCTCATTTTGGCCGAAATCCAAAAGAACGACAACGAAGGAACTCTCCAGACCTTTTTGAAGTCCATGAGCCTCGCCGACAGCCTGCTCGAAATGCAAAGCTTGACGAATCTACAAGAGAATCTTTCGGTGGAGATATCTTCTTTAAACAAGCTGTCGAACGATCTCGAAAACAACGTTAGACAGACGGCCGATAAAAAACGCGCCATTCAGACGGAAAACGTCAACTTGGTCAACAGAAAAGCCATCATTGAAGACCAAAAAGATTACCAAAAAGAACTTCTTGCCGAATCCAAAAACCAGGAAAAAATCTACCAAGAGAATCTCGACAGGCTCGCGGAGAAACAAGCCGAAATCGCGGCTGAAAGGGAAAAGATCGAACAGGAATTGAAAGCCAAGCTGGATCCGTCATCCGTACCGGCTTCGAAATCCGGTATTTTGGCGAAGCCTTGCCTCGGGCCGATCGTCCAGCAATACGGCCGCACCGCTTTTGCCCTGAAAGCTTACAAAAACCAGTTCCACAACGGGCTCGATTTCGATTTGAATATCGGCGATCCGATTTTCTCGGCCGAAGACGGGAAAGTGGTCGCGACCGGAGATTTGGATCTCTATTGCCCGCGGCAATCCTACGGACGCTTTATCGTCATCACCCACAATAACAATCTGACCACGCTTTACGGACATCTATCTCGCATCATCGTCAAATCCGGAGATACGGTGGAAAGGGGACAGTTGATCGGCTACGCCGGCAACACCGGGTATTCGACCGGGCCCCATCTCCACTTTACCGTTTACGCTTCGAGCAGTTTCTACATGGGTGCGAGCAAATCCTGCCGCATTTCTCCCTACGGCGCGGACTTGAATCCCAACAATTATCTCTAAACGCCGATGGCAAGAGAAAGGGAAATCAAGATAGAACTCCATATTCCGCTTGAGACGTTTATCGGAAGAATAAAAGAATCCGGTTTCGAGAAAGAAAAAGAGATTTCCCAACGCGACCATTATTTTGATACCCTCGATTGGAGACTGTATAAAACCGCCGCCGCGTTTCGGATAAGGCAAGTTAACGGCAAAGATCATTCTTTCGCTTTCAAGAAAATGTTCTGCCTGCCAAAAAAACACGATCGTTTGTATATCGAGGAGATAGAAGGAGGTCTGCCGGTCGCGGATCGCGACAAACTCGATTATATTTTCAAACGACTTGGCGTGGACGATAAGAGTCTGGAGTTATCGAACGGAGAGAGTCTTGCGAAAATCCTTTCGGAAAACGGATTCCAGGGAGAACAAATCCTCGCGAAAACCAGACAAATATTCAAGAACGGACAAGAAGACGAGATCGTTGTCGATGATGTGGAAAATGTCGGCACCATCGTCGAATTGGAATGTCAAAACGACGAACCGCTGGATTTTGCCGGAACGATCTTGAAAGACGATGAATGGTCGAGAAGCGTTTTGGGCACCAGTTATATCTGGCTCGAGAAAGTTAAAGGATTCACCGATTATCTGGAGTATCAGACGCGATTCGACAAAAATCCGGAGTGGAATGTCTGGGAAAACGAAAAAGAAATATACGAGCATTTTCTTTCTGAATGAAACGCGATATTTGTTAAAACAGGAGGATTTCTTGGATAACGTAAGAAATGCTATGATTGGATAAATGGAATACTTCGAACAAGTTTGGAACCTCATAAAATCCGCCGGACCGCTATTCGTCTCGCTGGCGCAGGTGATCGGCAGAATACTGGTGCTCACCTTGGATTTCATCACCAATCTTATCCGTAACGGATTGAGCCGGATTTAACAGAAAGTCCGAGACCGAATTATAAAGCTTAAGACTCGAAAGAGTCGTTTTTTATTTATCAACGCAGTCTTTCTTCAAAAGAATAGTGTATAATTTGTTTATTCAATGATATTCAACAACGGAACTCTTATCTTGTCCGCTGCCGCTATTTTTATTGTCGCTTTCGCGTCGCTCTCGTCCCTTATTCCCGATAAATTGGGAAAACGGATAAAGATCGATTCTTGGTGGAAAAAAGCGGGGATCTTATTACTCATATTCGTTCTCTTACTTGTCTTCTCCAATATCCTGGGGCAGAAAACCGGATTTTATCCGAGCGATGAAGAGTGGGAAGAAGCTTACTTCGCGAAGCAATTAATCGATCCGTCCAGTGAAGCTATTGTTGGCCGTATGCGTCATGGATTCTTCTTCCCGGCGATATTCGTGTTTGGAAATACTGTTTTCGGAAAAATAAACGGCCCGGCCACCATAAACGCTTTTTTTCTGATATCGGCCGTTATTCTTACGGGAATTCTTGCGGCCAAATTATCCGGTAAAACATGGCCGGGTATCGTTGCCTCACTGCTTTTGGCTTTAAACCCGGCCTGGCTTTACGGCACGGCGGTATTTTCCGGATATCCGACCTTGATGTCGTTTTGTCTTTCCGGGTTCACGCTATTCGCGGTTTTGGCCGTCAAGGAGAAAAAGTTTATTGATTATCTCGGGATGATTACCTTTGCCGGAATGGCCTTTGCGGCCAAAATAGAATACGGCGTTCTCTTCGCCGTAGTCGGGATCGCGATTTTAATGGGATTCGATAGAAAAGAATATAAAAAATCCTTATTGGTCGCGGCTATAGCTTTGATTTTTATACTTGTCCTCACGACAACCATTGTAAATATGAGAGAAGGCGACCAATTCTGCGGCTCCGAAGCCCAAGTCGGATTGGTGAGTCAAAAGATAGAGAAAGCGGTTGGCTCTTCGATTATTAGGCCTTTCGAACGGATCGTGAAAAAAATAGGAGGATGGAGATTCTCGATCGCCTATACTCTGGACGACATTCCGCGAGTCATCGATTATTGGACGCGAAAAGAACTTCTTCCGATTTCTTTGATCGTTATTTTGGGAATATTTTTCGGCATCTTCAAAAAAGACAAAGGAATCCTTATTGCGACTGTCGCCTTTATGGCGACAACACTGGTTTATATGACTGACTGCGCCAATTACGTGCAGCGCTTTGCCATTCCCAATATCACGATTGCCGCGGCGATCGCGGCAACAACCATCCGCAATATCCCCGCGGAAATAATGATCAAAAGAAAGAAGAAAAAAAGAACGAAAGTGAACGAGTTCGATCTTGGGAGTATTGCCGTGATCATCGTCGGAATCATGCTTCTCTTTTATATTCCGAGGGCGATAAACAACTTAGCTTATCGGAGAATCGAAAGACCGACCCCTGAAGACATGTGGCGAGTTTTATCTCATATTCCGGACACGGCAACTATCGTTATGACAAGCCACCACAACGAAATGATGCAATTGATCTTTCTCGAAAACAGAAACATAAAATTTGTTTCCTTGAACGACATGTTTGACAGAATCGACAAATCCGACGGATCGAACATTTGTTCTCCGGAAATGAATTTTTGCGGAGAAAACTCGTATTTTATATACACCTCAAGTTGCGATTTCTTCGAACATACCAAAAAAATCTGCGACACCGTCAGCGGTTTCGGCGAAAAAATAGTCTCTTTCGATAAAATAGGAGTCTCGATATACAGAATGGTCAAATGAAGCAAATCTTCGAATTATTGATAGACAATCCTTTCGGGATAATGTTTATCATCACCGGATTGTCTTTCTTGGGAATATTTTTAGCTGTATTTTGGGGATGGAAATACTTCCGAAAAGCACTCGATAAAATAAACAAGTGGACCATAGCGGTGTTGATCGCACTCTTTCTTCTTTATTTATTGTTTTTGATTCCCGGATTCAAAAATGGATTTATCCCGTCGGATGAAGAATGGTTCGGCATCAAGCAGGCGAGAGAGATTGTTGATGGCGATCTACAAGTTTTCAATCATTCCTGGAAAGGCATCGGATATTCTTTTATCGTTGCCGGATTTATGACTGTTTTCGGAATCACCGAACACGCGGCCATTATCGCCAATGTTTTTTTCTCGGCTTTGACGATAATTTTGGTCGGACTGACCGCTTATGTCGCCTCCAGGAGCAACGTGGCCGCTGTTTCTGGCGCCATCGGGTATGCTTCTTTGCCGTTGGTTGTTAAATTCGCCGGTTTCAGTATGGGCTATCCGGCAATGGGGGTGTTTTTTATGGCTCTTTTCGCTTTTTTCGGCAGCGTGGCCGTAAAAGAAAAATCGTTTGCAAGCCATGTTGCCATGTGGCTCGTCGCGGCCCTCGCTTCCGGAATCAAGCCAGAATTTATCGTTCTTGTGTTTCCGGCTATTGTCGCCGGCATCATGACGATCGCATCCACGCCTCGGATCAAGAAAAAAATAAAAGACAACTACCCTAAACTGATACTTTTCGCCATCGCCATTACAATTTCTTTTATTCCGTTCTTAGTCAAATATTACCAAGCCGACAGAAACTTCAAAGATGTGAACGGGACAATAGGAATATACCCGTCGCAAAAAGGAGACCGGCCCGTTTCCGCCATAGATAAAATATTAAGACCTTTTTTGAACAGCAGGATATCTTTTGATTATTTGGCGGGAGACGCTGATAATTTCTTGTTATTTATCGTCAACCTGCAAAAGGGAACATTTATCGCCGTAATCATAATCGGCATATTGCTTTATGCGATAAAACGAAGAAACAAAAAAGACGCAACCGCGAAAATATTTATGTTTTTGATTATTACCGCTTGCTGCGTTGCGGCCATTTATATGGCGGCTGATGTTATTTTCGACGAAGAGGGAGGAAGGTTCGCTTTTTACATCCTCCCTTTCGTTTCCATTATGTTTGGCTCCGGGCTTGCGGCGATTTTCGACTATCTTCAAGACAAGGCGCCGCTTTATTTAGCCGTTATTCCGCTTCTTATACTTCCGGCTTATATTGTGAATGTTGTGTTTTTTACTGTCCCTGAGGCATCGCGCTCTTACAATCACGATTTAGTATTAGTACTCAACCAAGGAAGGATTGTCGTGGCAAGCAATAAAATCGATAAAACCAAAACCACGATTTATACGAAAAACGGCGATCTGACTAATTTCTTCAGATTTAACGGTTATAACAGCTATTCTTTTACCGATATGGTTAATACCGGCACCCCTACTGATCCGGAAGCGGCGATAAAAACCATGGAAGTGGACGGATGGGAAAACGATAGAGAGAAAATAATATTGATTACGTCGGCAGATAAAGAAGAGAGTAATTACGCGAACGCCATTGTTCCGATAGTGGAAGCGTTTGTCAAAGACCACGACCCCGAAGAAATACCGCTCGGTTTGATAAATAGTAAAGTATATCGATTGAGATAATTGAAAAATGGAAATCTGGATCATCAATCCGCCGTTTAAGGAGAAAACGACAAGAGAAGGAAGATGCGCGCAGAAAAAGAATATGTGGTCTTCCTTGTGGCCTCCGGTCAGCCTGGCTTATATCGCCGCGATTCTTCGCGAAGACGGACACGAAGTCAAAGCTTTCGATTGTATTGCTTCGGAAACGGATAAGGATATTTTTTTCCGCGAATCGAACGGATCGCCGCGAATCGCCGTCGTCAACACTTCGACGCCGACCATAGAAAGCGATCTGGAATTCGCGAGGGACTTCAAGAAAAAGTTTCCGGAAGCGACGGTGATTGTTTTCGGAACCCATCCTTCGGCTTTGCCGAATGAATGCCTTGATTCGGGAGCGGATATCGCCGTGATAGGGGAGCCGGAAAACTCGATAAGAATCATCAGTCGATCGATAGTAAGCGGATCGGAAGAAGAACTCGATCGAGCGAGTTTCGCGAAAAAGAACCCCGATGGTAGTATTTCCATCTTTTCCGGGAACGCGTTTTCCGATTGCCTCGATAAAATGCCTTTCCCGGCTTGGGATCTTTTCGATCTTTCTAAATACTTGATGCCGGGAAAAGATTTGGCTCCGCGGAAGTTCCTGACAATTACGCCCTCTCGAGGCTGCCCCCACAACTGTTCTTTCTGCAATGCCGGATCTTATTACGGAAAAAAGCCGAGGTTCCGCGATCCCGATCGCGTAGTCGACGAAATCGAAAGAAACATCCGCGAATTCGGAATAAAGGATTTTCTTATTTGGACCGAATCTTTCACCATGAACCCGGAGTTCGCGGAAAAGATCTGCGACGGGATCATCAATAGGGGATTGAAGGTGAATTGGGTTTGCAACAGCCGGACCGATGCCGCCTCTCTTCCTCTTTTCGAGAAAATGAAACAAGCCGGCTGCTGGATGATCAGTTTCGGCGTCGAGTCCGGAGAGCAAAAAATACTCGATTTGGCGAAGAAAAGCGCCTCGGTTATCGATTCGGAAAAAGCGATCAACCTCGCCAAAAAAGCGGGGCTTCTGACCGTCAGCCACGTGATTATCGGCCTACCCGGAGAAACGAGAGAATCGGTCAAAAAAACCTGGGAATTGTTGGATCGCACCAAACCGGATTTCGCGCAGTTTTACTGTGCCGTTCCTTTTCCCGGATCAAGGCTTTATGAAGAGGCCAGGCGAAACAATTGGATAAAGCAGGGGAGCGAATTCGTGGATTTCGAACAGATGAAATCGGTGATGGATCTGCCGACCATGAAAGCGGAAGAAACGATGAGGCTAAAAAACCAATCGTACTTAAGGTATTATTTGAATGTCCCGAGAGTGTTTAAAGTGATAAGACGGGCAAGCGCGAAGGGGATAATTTCCGCCGGGAAGAGTGCCGTCGCCCTTGTTTTCTCCGAAATCAAAGGACAATTCAAACCATGATCACCATCATCATACCCGTATTCAACGAAAAAGAGACCATCGAGAACTGTTTGCGGGCCGTAACGGCGGCGCCCTACGAAAAACAGATCATTGTCGTCGACGACGCGTCGACCGACGGAACTTCGGAAGAACTCGGCCGCTTGAAGTATGAATTCGAATTCACATTGATTGTCCACGACAAAAACAAAGGAAAGGGAGCGGCCATCAAGAGCGCCCAACAGGCCGTGGCCGGAAAAGCGGTCATCATCCAGGACGGAGACCTCGAATACGATCCGAACGATTATCCCGCGGTTTTGGGGCCGATTTTGGAAGAAAAAGAAAAAGTCGTTTACGGATCACGCAATCTAAAAAACAATCCCCGGCATTCGTTCTCCTTCTATCTCGGCGGAAGGCTGGTCACGGCGACCGGAAACATGATCTACGGCACAAGACTCACCGACATAAACACTTGTTATAAGGGGTTCGAAGCGGAGTTTTTCAAATCCATTCCCCTCGACGAACCGAGATTCGAATTCTGCGAGGAAGTTACGGCCAAAGCAACGATCAAAGGAGCGCGTATCATAGAGGTGCCGATCAATTATCGGCCAAGGACAATGGAACAAGGGAAAAAGATCAGGCCGATCGACGGCCTACGGGCGATCATGGCTCTCGTGAAATACAGATTCTGGACCCCGGACGAATAAACGATCCCGGGGGAATTTTATAAAAAATGCTACAATAAAAACATTGAAGAAAAATAAATCGTTCAAATAAAAAAATGAAAAAAAGTGAGGCCAAAAAATTTTATACGTTTGTCGCTGTTTCGGCGATGGTCATAGCGGTGGTCGTAGGAGTTCTTGTTTATAATCTGAAGAGTCAACGAGGTTTGTTTTTCCAACAGGAGAATCAAATGGAATTGAATAACAATTCTTCTCAGGAAAGTCCCGTTGAATTCCAAGGTAGAACTCTGGTGGCCAACCCGGCATTCCCGATCGGGGTTATCGATGGGATAGTCGACAACGATCCCGATATCGCCGGACAAACGATTGTTCTCAGGGCCGATGTTTTAAAGATATATCCCGAAGCGCCATTCGACTCCAAACTTATCACGATATCTGTCGAAAACGCGGAAGTGTTTTTTATGAATAATGGACGAAACCTGGCGCCCGACGATATTAGAAACATCAAAGCCGGTACGGCCATAAGCGTCGGTCTTGCCGAGGGAGAAACCAATCGGGATATTTTGTTCAAAGACGAATTCGAAGCGATTAAAATCACCTTCTTCGACAAATAAGAGGGGAGAAGGTTCTTGACTGCTTTCAAGCTCCCGACATTCCGGGAGCTTTTGGTAAAAAACAAATTGCTTAGCTTAAAGGACGATTGTATACTAATGGATAAGTTGTTTTCAAAAGTATAAGGATTGATTTTCCGGTTAGCTGCCATGACGGGGAAGAGCAAGCTTTAAGTCTGGTGATACGTCGCATAATATACCTTTTACGACAGTCCTTCTCCGGGAAACCCTTGTTCGGCCCTTCTCTATATTTATTTTTATAAAACAACCGATTGGTTTATACGAATCATATTTCTTATCACGGTCGCTAACGCCGTGCCATAACCTCTTTCAAGCTTACGTGTCTAAAAAAACAAAATTCAAGAAAACCGATTCTTACAAGGCTGTCCACTTCGTCGGTATCGGCGGTATCGGCATGAGCAGCCTCGCTTCCTGGTTTTTGGCCCAAAATTGGGCTGTAAGCGGCTCGGATATCCAAGATAGCCAAATACTCAAGGGATTGACTAAAAAAGGCGCCAAGGTCAAAATTGGCCATAAATCCTCGAATATTCCGGCAAATGCCAGCCTTTTGATCCATTCGGCGGCCATTCCGGCACAAAACCCGGAAATAAAAGAAGCCAAGGTTAGAAACATGGAGATTCTGACCTACGCCCAAGCTTTGGGTCGGGTCATGAACGATTACAAAACAATCGCCGTGGCCGGAGCCCACGGTAAAAGCACGACCACGGCCATGGTCGCCAAAATCCTCATCGAAGCCGGACTCGATCCGACTCTGATCTTGGGAAGCAAAATCGACGGTTCCAATTTCAGGTTTGGAAAGAGCGATTACCTTATAGTCGAGGCCGACGAATACGACGGTTCGTTTTGGAACTACCGTCCTTGGGCGGCTCTTGTCACGAACATCGATCTCGAGCATCTGGATTTTTACAAAGATCTCGGAGCCGTCAAAAAATCCTTCATCAAGTTTTTGAACCAGGCCGACAAAGACGGATTCATTGTTTTGAACAAAGACAACGAGAATCTGGTTTCCATTTTGCCGTCGCTCAAAAACACCCACATCGCCTGGTATTCGATCAAAGACAAGCGTCGTAAAATAATAAAAGATCTTTTGCGGGTTCCGGGAAAGCACAATGTCTCGAACGCCCTGGGAGCGATGACTTTGGCTTTGAACCTCGGCATAGACGAGAAAACTATTTTCCGGGCGCTTTCCGGATTCAAGGGCATCTGGCGGAGGCTCGAATACCGCGGCGAAACCAAATCCGGTTTCAAGGTGTTCGACGATTACGCCCACCATCCGACCGAGATCAAAGCCTCGCTCCAGGCGCTCAAGGAAAAATTTCCCGATTCCAACCTGGTCTGCGTTTTCCAGCCGCACCAGGCCAAACGCCTGGAAGCGCTTTTCAAGGACTTTGCCAAAGCTTTTAACCAGGCGGATCATTTGATTCTTCTCGACGTTTACCAGGTTGTCGGCCGAGAAGAAGTGTCGCAAAATATTACTTCGGAAGACCTGGCCATGGCCGTCGCGAACGTTAACAAGATCAAAGACATAAGCTATCTTCCCGATTCTCCGGAAAGAGCCGAGATCCTCAGAATCACCCTCGAGGAAATAAAAGAAGCCAAGAAAAACAACGTCGTCGTGATGATGGGCGCCGGAGATATTTTCACTTTGACGGACAAACTATTAAAATAACCGAATGTACTACTCGAACATCGATCAATTCAAAGAAGCCAACGGCTACGGGCTCGAAGACGTCTGGTATCCCCGCGTGACGAGTATCGTGAACATCAAAGCCAAACCGGCCCTTTACCGGTATTACGCCGAGCTCGCCAATTTCAACGAAGGAGAAGCCATCAAAAAGCAATCGGCCGACGAAGGCACCTTGGTCCACGAAGCGATCGAAGACATCCTGCTCGGGCACTCCCCTTCTTCGGATCCTCGGGTCAAACCCGCGGTCGATGCTTTCTTGAAATTCAACGAATCCCGACGCATCGTGGCCAACCCCGACTGGGTCGAACACAAAGTCATCAATCGCGACGACCGCTATGCCGGAACCGTCGACGCTTTGGCGACGATCGACGGCAAATTCGGAGTTCTCGACATCAAAACTTCCCAGGCCATTTACCGGGACTACAATCTCCAAACCTCGGCCTATCTCGTTCCGCTCCAAAAGGAAATGCGCGACCTTTCGACAAGGTGGATCTTGAGGATCGACCAAAACCAGAAATGCGCGAAGTGCGGAGCTACCAGGCGCGTCAAAGGCGGCCGGGAAAAAATAAAAGGCCTGAACGGCCGGAATCCGAATCTCTGCGAGCACGAATGGTCCGAGATCAAAGGCGAAGTCGAACTCCAGGAATTCCCCTACTTCATCGACGACTATCAAGCCTTCCTCGGAGCCAAAAAACTCTGGGAATGGGAGAACGAATACTGGCTGAAGCAAATCGGATACCTCTAAAGTTTCCGGGCCAGTTCGATTTCCTTTTGAAGCGCTGACACGTTTTCGTTCTGAAGCGCTCCTTCGATGATTATCGGCACTCGCGTCGCCTCGAATACTTTTTTATTCAACGATTCTCGGTGTCGATTCATAAAATCGTGTTCGCGTTTTTCTTTATCGACACGGGATAGATGGATCTCCGTGATCCTGTCTTTAAAACGATCGGCGTATTTTTCGGCGTCGGCCGGATCGACCGAATCGGCGTGTCCGACATCAAGAACAAATCCCAGGCGCGGATAAATGCGGAGCAGGCGCTCGATACTGGGGACGGTATTCGTCTCTTTCTCTTTTCTCCAATCGTCATTTTCCATGGATGCTTTAAAGCCGTAATTGAAGAAAATACTCAAGTCGTCGTCTTTGCGTACGTGAAAAACGATGTTTTTGGCGTAGATCAGCCGATAAATATGATCCAACCGGTTTAAAACCTCGATCGCCGCCGGGTTTTCCAAGTCGTTGTCCGGCGCATGGATCGTGACAAAAGACAAGCTTCTAAGGAAATCCGAATTATCTTCGGATATTTCAAAATCGAAAACGTCCTGCGGCTTATTGAAAAGTACTTCGACGCCGTCGATGTCCAAAGCCTTGAGGCGTCCGAAGATTTCTTCTTTGGAAACGCCGAGTTTGTAGAAACAACCCGTGGAAACGGAAATCAATCGGCGCATGTTTCGATAACGATCGGATTCCGGCAAAAACTCTGACCCGAAAAATACCCCAACCCGAAAGCCAAACTCAGGATCAAAACCCCGACGACAGCGAGGAAAATCCTTGTTTTTCCGGTTGACAGGTCCATGAATTTCATATTATCATTATTTTGTTATGGCTCATACAAAAGCCCTCGGATCCACAAAGTTAGGACGGGATTCCGAGGCTAAAAGATTGGGAGTAAAGAAGAACCACGGAGAACCGGTCAAACCCGGTCAGATTTTGCTTCGCCAAAGAGGAACCCGCTATATTCCCGGAGACAATGTCTTGAGAGCCGGAGACGATACTCTCTATTCCAAAATCGAAGGCGTGGTCCAGTATTCCAAGGGCAAGAAAACGCGGTTCAATTCCAAAATAAGATACGCTACTTGGGTGAAGGTTCTGCCGAAATCTTAACTTTTCCGGCGACCCCTTTCCGCAAATTGATCTCGACCTCGAAAAGGCCGAGATTTTTTATCGGTTTCGGAAGCTTTACTTTGACCTCTCCGAGTCCCCTTCTCCGGAGTTCTTGTTCGATGTCCTCTGATTTGATCGAGGTGTAGATTTCCCCTTTGTCACCGGTTTTGAGGTAGAACTTGATCGGCTCGCCTTCGGTGACGGATTTCAGCTTAGCCATCGATTCCTTTTCCTCGGTCTCGGCCGTTTGTTTTTCTTTTTCTATTTTTCTCATTTCCTCGGGCGTGGCCAAAACCGCCATTTTCCTCGGAAAAAGCATGTTCCGGGCATAGCCGTCAGAAACGTTCTTCACTTCGTGCCTGCGGCCGACATTCTTGATGTCTTCGAGAAGAATGACTTTCATTTGTTTTTGAAAATTAATTTCCTGTCGCCGTGATTTGCGATTCCAGGATTTCGAGCGCTTTTTCGAGCTGCGGGTCGCGGTCGTTTTCCGCGTCTTCGTCGGTGATTTTGACTTCGTAATCGGGTTCGATGCCGTTGCCGTTCAAAATCAATCCTTTGGGCGTCACCCAGCTCGCGATCGTCACTTTCAGGACCGACCCGTCCTTCAGGTCCTCGATCGTCTGCACCGATCCTTTGCCGAAAGTCTTTTCGCCGACGATTTTAACGTTGCGGTTGTCGCGGAGCGCGCCGGCCAGGATCTCCGAAGCCGAAGCCGAACCGCTGTTCACGAGAACGATCGTCGGCATGTTTTGGAGAGCTCCGTTTCCCGAAGCCCGCAGCACGTCGAGATCGCCGTTCGCGAATTTCTCGGAGACGACGGTTTCGCCGGGCTTAAGGAACCAGCCGGCGATGTTTACGGCGACATCAAGGTATCCGCCGGGATTGTTCCTCAAATCGAGGACGATTCCCTTGGTGTCCTGGGGCACGGTCTCGAGGATGGCTCGGTAAAAAGCGACGGGTGCGTTCTGATTGAATCCGTAAAGTTCGATGTGGACGATCTTATCATCGAGCCAGGACCACTCGAGGGTCGGAACCTCGATGATTTCCCTCGTGATCTCGAAATCCTTGGGTGCGGTGAATCCTTCGCGCATGACGGAAAGAATGATTTTTGTTCCCGGCTCTCCCCGGATCACTTTTACCGCCTCCAAAACATCGACATCGGTCAATTCCGTGTCTCCGGCTTTCAGAATGATGTCGCCGGGTTTTATTCCGGCCCGTTCGGCCGGAGTTCCTTTGAGCGGCGCCACGACCACGACGTAATCTCCCTGGTTTTCCAGTTCGGCTCCGATGCCGCCGAAATTGCCGTTAACGTCCTCGGTGAATTTCTGGGCTTCTTCCGGATTCATGAAAACGGTATAAGGATCGCCGAGACTTTCGAGCATGCCGCTGATCGCTCCGTAAACCAGATCCTGGTCCTTGATGTCTTTGGCTTTGACGTATTTGGATTTTATCTTGTCCCAGGCTTGCCAAAATACCCCGAAATCGGCCGAAACCTCCTCGTTCGGATTGATGTCGGCCACGCCTTTGATTTCGATGATTTTCGTCTCCTCGAGGCCTTTACGGTAGCCGACATAAAAAGAGCCGGCGGTCGAGACCGCAAGCAAAAGGGCGAGAACAACGACAATAAGGATTCTCTTTTTCGGCAGCTGGTTCATCATAGGGATTTTACTATTTTACCCCTCCAAAGTCTATTTCCGAAATCAAGGTATAAGTCGATCCTTTGCTCGATAATACGGACTCCATAAGATCAAGAGACTTTGCCCGGAAATCGAGATCGACTTCTTTTTTAAGAGGTGGTAAACGGTCGAAATCTATCGGCTCGAATCTCGCCAAAGTGATGTGCGGAGAAAACTTTTTGTTTTCCAAAATCACTCCGCGTTTTTCGAGATTTCGATCGAAAGATTCTTTGACATTCTTGAGATCTTTAGATTCGACTTCGAGCCAGATCATTCTCGCTTCACGAGCCTTGGTCGGACCAAAGACGATTCTTTTTAATTTTATTTCCGGCAAAGGAAAAGCCGAGGCGGTTTCTTCGATCGCTTCTTTGATAAGCTCGATCTCCGCCTCGCTTTTCTTCCCGAAAAACCCCATAGTGATATGCCAGTTTTCCCGATCCAGGATTCTCGGGCTTATAATCCCCTTCCATAAAGGTTCGGCTTCGAACAAAGCCGCTTCGATTTTTGCTTTTGTTTCCAAAGGAAGATTGATTCCCGCGAAGACTCTTTTATCCATCGAGAGTATTATATAATGGAATCGATGAAAACCGGCCGGAAAAAGGAAAAAAAGCGGGATTTCGCGGATTATTTCCGGAAAATAAAGGAAAGGGCCAAAGAATCCCGGGTTTACACCCGACACCAGTTGGTCGGCCTCGAAATGGCCGAGCTCCTTGACGATAGAGCCCACAAATCCTTATATATCAAATTGGCGAAGGAGTTTAACGAAGACAGGCTTTTGAGCCTCGCCAAATCGATCGCCGAGAAAAAGAACATCAAGAACAAAGGGGCCTATTTCATGGCCATCTGGCAAAAAGAAAAAGATGATGAAGATAGTCACCGTAGAAGATAAAAAATCCGAAGCCAAGATCCTTCACGGACGGGTGCCGGATTTCGATTTCAAGAAAGCCGACAAAAAGAAGATTGCCGAAGTTGCCAAAAAAATGCGGAAGTTGATGCAGGAGAACAAAGGCGTCGGGCTTTCGGCGAATCAGATCGGTTTGGACTGGCGGATGTTCGTCGCCCAGAACGAAGGCAAGTTTTACGTTATTTTCAATCCGGAAATTACGAGTGTTTCGAAGCAAATGGACGAATGCGAAGAAGGATGCTTGAGCGTTCCCGAAATGGAAAAAAGCATCAAACGACCTTACCAAGTAACGCTTGTCGGACAGGATAAAAACGGCAAAAAACTGAAAATCAAAGCCTGGGGATTACTCGCAAGAATATTCCAGCACGAAACCGATCATCTGAACGGCACATTGATCGCCGATCACAAAGATTAGAAAACCGGATATTTTGACAATCTTCCCTGTTTATGCTATGAAAAAATCATAAGCAGTTAATTTCACAACTGCAGACAATCTTGAAGAGAGGAGGCTAGCGAGAAGTGAAAGGAAGAAAGAATAGGACGAGGATTGTCGCATTGGTTCTGATCATCGTGTTTTTTCTTTTTGCTGTTTTGTCGGTATTTCAGAGCTTTCCACCAACTTCTAGTGTTACTCCGACCGCGAAAGATCCGGTTAAACCCGAAGATCCGGTGAAGCCTGATTCTGTTGATCCGAAACCCGCAGAACCCAAACTGAAGCTAGTGAGCTTCAGCGAGAAAGGAGAGGCTGTAGCAAAGCCCCTCAATGCTTTTGCGTTCACTATTACCTATAAGTCGCCGGAGGGATCGCTCGAGAAAAATGAGGTATCGGTGAATGTTGATGTCGTTCTGTGTCAAGGTATCTGGGACGCTCTGCCCGAAGAAAAGGATAACAAACCAGACTCGGAAGAATGCCTTGTTGTTTACGGAAGCGGTTGGGAGCTTGCACTATTTGGTGTTCAACTTACTAGCGAGTTAGCCGAACAGATTGCTAACGCTAGTATCATCGAGACAGAGGATGAAGCCGCAAGACTTCCTGGTAGTATTAAAGTGCCGGCTAATACGATAATCGGCACTTTGGGTAGTCGTCCCCTCACCAACGACTGGGGAGAAGGAGTTGACGCTGTCATTCTGGTTGGGGTATATCCGGAAGCTATCAACCTCCTTGACTCGATCGTTATTTCTATTGTTCAGTCCCTAAGCTATTGACCCTTGCTTTTTTTCTAAAAAGCGGGGGTCTTTTTATTTAAAAATGCTATACTTATTTCAATGAAAAAGCTCGTCTTTTTAACAATTTTCCTTATTGGTGCCTTCTCTTTTAATTTGGTTTTCGCCCAAGAACAATGTTTGGAAGGAGACTTCCCTCCAGATAGTTATTTTCAATGCATAAACGGGAGACTGTGCCGAGGCGACGAGTGTGTTTCTTATGACGAGGTTCCGGAAACATATATTCCATCGGATAGCAACGTATTGGATTCATTGGAAGAAGAAATATGGTATCAAAGACAATGGAAATTATGGCAAGATTCCGGAGGACAAGAAGGTTGCCATCCATACAATACTTGTTCTACTTCGTATAGCGTCAATAGTACTAACGGCTGTCCGGGAATTTCTTGCGGTCAAGCGGCAAAAACTTTACAGGGTTTATCTTTAGCTACAACTAATAAGCTTTCTCCGTGGAGTAAATATCAAATTGAAGAATGTGTTGATAGGTCTCCATGGGGATTTATTCGATCTTATCTTTACCGCATTACCTCTCGTCTTTACTCCACTGCCGACAAGTGCACCGATCAAGGTTCTTCCAACCAATGTTTAGCAGATAACCAAGGTCTTTGGGCCGGATCCTGCACCGGAGGTTCAGGTAATTTCTACAAATGCTGCTGTGACAACCACACAACGGAACCTGTCTCTTCGGTTCCTTATCACGGAGAAACCAATGATAATTACCCGCCTCCCGAAGGAGTCTGCCCGGCCGGAAGTCACAGCGAATGGAAAAAAGGAGCTGTTATTAATCCGGAAGAATGCGCGAGTATCTGTAAACCGACTCCTCCGCCCGATCCTATTCCTTTCTTCTGTGATGTGTCGCAAAACTGCAAATACAGCACTCTTAGCGACTTTGGTATCGACCCCAATCTCGCGAGCATTTATGTGAACAATAAAACCCTGTGGGCCGGCTTAACCAAAGAAGAATGTTCTTATCTTTGTAGAGATATCTATACCTGTGAAGATAAAACCCTTGTTCCCCAGAAAGGAAAATACACAAGCTCTCTGGAGTGCGCAAACGGAACTGGATTCGAGTGTTTCGGACCGAAAGATAAAAAATACGAGGATTGTTCTTCGGGAAAGTTTTTCGGAAACGAGTTCTGGCGCTTCAATCCGGATATTGGCTCTTGCGTTCCCGCCGGCTCCTTTGTAAACAAAGACGAATGCGAAGAAACTTTCGAGAAATGTTATTCAACGAGAGAAGAATGTGAAGGCAGCCTGACGCAGTTCTATCGCTGCGATCCGATTTACAGTTGCTTGAGCACGAGATTCGAATCGGAAGAACAATGTAAGGCCAAATACGGAACTTGTTATGCTGATTTGGGTCCTTGTTTACCTTCCTGTCGTCCCGGGTCCTCAACCTGCACTCTTCCGCCCGATACCGGTTCCGGACTGACTTTGACGGTCGAAGACAACGAGAACCAATGCGTTACCGCGACGGATAACCAGGCGACCGTCACTTGGAGAGCTTCTTCGAGCACAAGCTGCGGTTCGGGAGAAAGAAAAGAAAACGAAGAAATCACCTGCCATTCTCTTTGTGGAAACTGGACCGCGAAGACTTCTTCCAGAGGAGAAGACATCGTCAATCCCGGAAGAACCACCGAATACGGAATGCAATGCGAACTCGATTACGAATGCTGCACTTATACCGATATTTACGGAGAACCTTACGATTGCGATCCGAACGGACAAAACTGCAAAAGAGATGTCATCGGACAAGATCGCGACTGCTACGACCGTTCCGCTTCCCGCGCGAGAAAAACCCAAATCCGAGTTGTCGGAAAACCGGAAGTCACCTTTACCGCCCTTCCTACGGAAATTCTCTATTCTTCCGAAGATATAATGATCAGGAAGTATTCTACCCTTAACTGGGATTCTTCGGCTCCATATCTAGGCTCTGCTACCGCTATTTCCTGCAATATGGGCATTGTCTCCGGTGATGCTTCTTCTAGAACCGGAAACAATCCCCTATCTTCTCGAAGCTCGGAAAGAGTGGCTCCCCAAAGAACCACTACTTATTCCCTGATATGCAGGAATAGAGACGATGCTCCGAATCCCGATCCTTCCTGTTTCCTCGATTCCGACATTAAAGAAACTATTGTTAGAGTCTTCGGTACCGGCATACGCGAAGAAGGGCCGCCGGAAGGAAGCTATTTGGAAAAACTCGATAAATTTATGGGAAGTATCGTCAATATCTTCAAGAAATCCGAATGACGATTTTTCCGATTCTTTCTTAATGAATAATTTCGTTTTCTTCGGTACGCCGGAATTCGCGGCCATTATCCTAAAAAACCTCGTCAAAGCCGGCTTTGTTCCCAAAGCGGTGGTGGCGAGTCTAGACAAGCCGATTGGCCGGAAGCGCGTGATCACTCCCCCGCCGGCCAAGCAAATCGTCCTCGATTCCGGAAAAAACATTAAAATTCTCCAGCCAGAAAAGATCACACCAGAGTTCTTGGAAACACTTAAATCCATTCCGGCGGATTTTTACCTTGTTGCGGCTTACGCCAAAATCCTGCCCCAAGAATTGATCGATATTCCCCGCTTGGGCGTTGTCGGCGTTCACCCCTCCTTACTTCCGGAGCTTCGTGGCGCCTCTCCCATTCAAAGCGCGATTCTAGAGGGCAAAACCCGAACCGGGGTATCGCTTTTCCTGATCGACGCTTTGATGGATCACGGTCCGGTTCTCCGGCAAAAAACCATTCCGATCGATCCGGACGACAACAGCGAAACCTTAACCGAAAAGCTGGCCGAGCTTTCTTCGAAAATGCTTGTCGAAATATTGCCGGACATTATTGACGGAAAAATCACCCCCGAAATCCAAGACGAAACCAAAGCGACTTTCACGGAAAAGTTTAAAACAGAATCGGCTTTTATCGAAGAAAAGGATTTAATTTCGGCCAAATCCGGAAATACGGAGTTGGCGAAAAAGATTCATAATAAAATCCGGGCTTTTTATCCGGAACCCGGAGCTTGGACGATATTGAACGGAAAACGCGTCAAACTTTTGAAATCGAAAATCAATGAAACCGGCAAATTGAAACTCGAAATCATCCAGATCGAAGGAGAAAAACCCAAAGCGACGGATATCTTCTGAAACTACCGCGATCGAGTGGAAAAAAAGTAGGGTTATAAAACAGAAGAGGCTCCGCCAAAAGCGAAGCCTCAATTTATGTTACAAAGAGAAAAGACCAAGACAAATGTTCTGCAACGCCGTCTTAGCGATCGGAGAACCGGAAAGATAGACTCGATCACCTTCGATCCTGAATATCCACGGCTCTCCATCGAAACCGGCGAGCCTTTGGCAAGTACAAGTGCCCAGAGATCTATCAACGACGGTGCCGAGAACGCAGTCGGCGTTCTCGTATAACTGCATCAAAGAAGTCCCCTTCTCCAAAGTTTTGGAGAAAGAGTCAACCGTCAAGATGAGGTCCAGCTTACTAGCAACCTCCAGGATGATTCTTTCGCAACAATGGGGAGCGATAAAAACCACTACATTATCGCATTCCTCCAAAGTGATCCCGAGGTCGAAGTCGGCACTGACCGCGAAGGGATCACACTTCCCTTCCGCATCTAGCATTTCCAAGACTTTCTGAACCATGAACCACTGGTGAAGCTTACGCTTCAGCCAGTCTAGCCAATGTTCTTTGCGAGCCACATCGCTGAAACTGGCTCTTATATCGAGCCAGCACAGTAGAGCTTTCCGCAGATACCGGAATGGGATAAAGAAACCGGAAAGCCTATAAACTTCGTCAGCCATATTACTACTTTCCCTCCAATTCTTAATGATCTTATTATAATAAGACCATATTTCAAGCCAAATGTCAAAAAAGCCTACTCCGAAGAGCAGGCTTGACTACACCTTATCATCCGTCGATGAATTCGGTGTGAACTCCCGCCTTTTCGGCGGCCGACATCAAAGTTCCGTCCGGAACGCCTTGCAGACCCTCCACAACATCGAAACCCTTTCCAGAAGGCGACAGGATAACCGCTCTTGTCTGAAGCTGGTCATCGCTTTCTACTCCGTCCAACCAGGTAACGCTCGGGTAAGGGCTCCAGGACCCGTCGGAGTTTTTGATCTCGATTTTGCTTGCGATGATCACCCGGCTTGGGCCCGCGTTATTGTAACGGTGATGGCATTCGAGCTCGATTACGTCTTTGTCGTCAAGACGTACGGTAATGGGATCTTGCGGCGCCCCCCCTCATGATATCCGTCGTTCGGATTTCTCTCACTTCGTATCCCCTCCAAAAAGGACCTAATAATCTACTTATAAAGCAGTCTTCATGTAAAGGCAAGCCTCTTTATTTTTATCGATTTTCCGCCTATAATCTATCCGTATTGCCGGATCGTCTAATGGTAGGACACATGCCTCTGGAGCATGGTATCTTGGTTCGAATCCAGGTCCGGCAGCCACTTTGAGCGCAGTTTCTCGCGACCGAGGCGGGTTGTCTTAAAATGCTATAATCGAGCTGTGCCTATACCCACGCCCACATCTCAAATAGTAAAGAATTATCTTGCGAAATGGGATCGTTCAGAATACTTTGTTATTCAAGATAAAGCGCTGAGACTCCTCTTTGAAAAGACCTATCCCAAGAATACAAAAATAGAACATATTCTTATAAAAGTTGATTTTTTGAATCAAGCTTACAGCACAAACCTCTATTATCCGTTCATGGTTGCAAGACATATTTTAAAGCTTAACATCGACGAAGATCTAAGACGTGGTGATTATAGGATTATTGATAAGATTGCGAAGGTTAAAACTCCAAGAGGAGATAAGAAATTTTATTCCTTTGCGTCAAAGTATTGTAGTTTTCACTACCCGGAACGCTATCCGATCTATGATTCTTTTATAGAAAAAGTGCTTTGGCACTTCCGCAGGCGAGATGATTTTTATGAATTTAGAAGAAAAGACATTAAAGAATATGAAAAATTTGTCGAAATATTAAACAAATTTAAGGAGTTCTATGGACTTACCGAATTCAACGCTAAAGATTTAGATCGTTATTTATGGCAAATCGGAAAAGAGTTTTTCTTTTAAAAATACAATGGAAGAGTTTAATAAAAAACTGCTCTGTGCAAATTGTAAATCGGTAAAAAAAACTAAGTTTTGTGACAACTGTCAGCAAGAAACACCGAATTTTATTAAATTAGAAATTCGTGCAATTATTAAAACTCAGACATCATTAGGTATTAAACAAAAACGACCCGGATTTAAAAGATTTGTTAAAGAGATATTCTCTGGATATAAGTCGAGTGGAGATAAAAAGCTATCTAAAGGCGTTAGTATAGAACAAACAATCGACCGAGAAAACAACAAATACGACCAAGTAGTTAAAGATAATCAGACAGGAGAAATAATACACGAAGAACACGAGCCACTATCTGATCATAATAAACATAAATCCTAACCGAGACGAGCCAGCCAGATTTCAAAACCGACCCCGAATAGCCCTTCAACAGTCTAGATAGATGATTTTAGACTGGATAATTTAAAAACTATATATTACTCTTTTCTCTATTGTCTTTCTGGCAGAGCATTCGGCAGTTCTCTGAGATTGTTTTTCCACCTTTACTCCAAGGCGTGATATGATCGGCTTCCATTTCTTCGATTCCGAAATGTTTACTGCATATCGGACAGATACCATTTTGTCTTTCATATGCTTCCCTTTTTTGTTTATCGGTAAAAGTGCGAATTGAAAGATATTTTTCTTTCCTCGTTAAAATATACGGATAAACACCGGACTTTTTAGTAACATCTTCATCTTCCATAAGCTCGGCTATTTCTTTTTCTAATTTTTTGGTGTCAAATTTCTTATCCTTAAATTCGTTGTATAAATCACCCCAATTAACTCCGCTCATTTCGCGACGGTAATTCGGAAAAGTTTTTCGCGTCCATTCAATCACGTTTTGGAAATACTCCCACAATTCGTTGGCATTTTTATCATGCTGATGACGAGCCATATAATCTTCGATTTTTCCGTTATTAATCCAAGAAAGTGCGGTTTCTAAATATTCCTGTCGAATCGGCGAACCCTCAAGTAGTTTTCCGCCATCGTTTGCAAGTAAATACGCCACACAATTTGATTTGGAGAACTTTAATTTAGCGTCCGAGAGCCACGGTCCGGTATAAACCGCATTCCTGATTTCCTGCTCAGTCAATTGTTCACCGACGGTATTAATGATTTTAAACCAGTCCAGCCTCTCTTTATCCGTACCCTCGCAGAAATAAATCATTAACTTGTAATCCAGAATCTGATCTTGCTCTTCTTTTGTTAAGTTATGGAAATACCTTTCGTTTAGTGAAAAGTCACCGTTAACATATTGGCCGATACTAATAGTACGCTGCTGGCCGTCCAGAACTTCATAGCCGCCGTCTTCACGGATCATCCAATACATCACGTTCAGTGGAAAGTCTTGTTTGACTGTTTCTATCACCGCATTGCGTTGCTTTTCTTTATATACAAACTCACGCTGGTATTTCGGCCGGATATCTAATTTATCGTTATAGGCTGTCACGCCTTCTTCTTGACTATCCTTATAACCGGCTATTACCTCGCGTATAGGAATTTGATGTAATTTAATTTCCATATTGTTTTACCAAAATAAACTAACAATTGTTCTTGTTCCAAAAATAACAGCTAATGTCGCTCCGATTAAAGTTATTAATCCCGAAAAGAAATTGTGTTTTATTATCGGCCAACAAAGTATTGCTGGTCCGCCAGTATATGCGTTCGCTTCTTTAAATTTAATAGCAGTTTTTATCGCAGATAACGTTGATAATCCGATAAATAAAAAGCCCAGAGAAACTCCAAAAATATTTTTAGAGTCTACAAAATCGGTTTTAATAAAAAGCGAGCCAATTATTCCAAAGAATCCAATGTATACTAATAGACTCCACCAATTATTTAATTTTAAGTTTTTTAGAAACTCCATATTAAAAAATTATCTCTTTTTAATTAAAATTCGTGCGTAGGTTGACTTATTATTTACGGTCACCATTTTACCTATTGCATACTTATCACGATTATTCCCATTTGATATACCAATAATTTCAAACTGATCTGGGTTATATTTATCTATAAATGTAATCGGAACGCCCATCACGCCATCATAATCCATTGGAATCTCAGAAATCTTTGATACCTCGACCGCATCATAATTATCATATTCTGGATATTCTTTTCTTATATATTTTTTGTAAAGAGTGATTTTTTCGTGACGTTTTGCCATATCAAGATTCGTGAACCAACCGACATTACCAAACTTTTGTAAGCTACCGTTAGGTCTTCTAAACTCTTTGATTCTTGTATAACCGCGCCAAATTCTATTTTCCACGATAAGAGGAAATATTTCTTTATATTTTACAGCGTTGTCATTGCCGATAATAAGGAACTTTTTCTTGTATTCTACAAGTTGCGCGACATATTCACGAAAAAGAGAAAAAGGCGGATTAGTACAAATAATATCGGCTTGTTTAAGAAGTCCTATACATTCTTCACTACGAAAATCTCCACCGCCTTTAAGGGGCGTAACGGTCTTCTTGCAGCGTTTTAATAATTCCTTTACATCATCAATGTTTATCGCGCCGTCTTTATCGCTATCCAACACTTCGGTTATTTCGATTTTTAACGGCTCCTTCTTTTTCTCGTTTTTAAGGCCCTCCATTTCAAGAATTGATAGTTGTTTACCGGTAATCGGCGAACCGGAAAAACTGGTAGCAATAAGCTTTTTTAGTCCAAGTTCTTTGAAGTTGGCCGCGAAATACTTAAAAAAGTTGCTTTCAAACGGATCATCGCAGTTGCAATAAACTACTTTACCGCGAAATTGATCTTTGTAATGCTTGAGTTCGTTTTCAATATCCGGCAGTTGAGTATAGAACTCGTCATTCTTGGCGCGGTTTGCCTTATGCAGATTCTTATTTAAGGATTTATTTTCCATATTTCACTATTGACAAATCCACCCTATTATCCCCTTTTCTGGTTAGTTTTTCAAGATTTGAGATGAACTAATAAAACCTAAAAAGATGCTACCGTTAATGGTAGCATCTTTTTTCTACACGCTTATCACAAAGAATTAAATGTATTGCAGCACGGGCATCGCCAACTCGTTCCAGCTGGCCGCTGTGGGTGGATTTCATTGTCTAATCCACTAAAGTCGTGGTAAATAGCGCATTCTTTCTCAAACGCGGCCTTCGGTGAATCGAAATAACCGAGTTTGAAACGCTTATAGCCATTTACCCCAACCCACTTCTTTAAACGATTATTCACATCGTCATCAGAACGACCGACATAATTAACGATAAACGAGTCAGTAGAGTCTTCACGCTCCAAAACATAAGTTCCAGGTGAAGTTCTAGTGATGACCTTATTAATTACTTCCCAAGAAAGCCAATAAGGTCCACTTAATCCTGTATTCGGCATAGTATTGCTATTATTAAACTTTTAGCTATAATAAAATAGCCGAAAGGTTGTGGTAATTGGGACGACCTTTGACCGGCGAATTCCCAATCCCACAGATTTATAATCTACAAGGCGCCAAGTTTTCTGAGCTTGGCGTTTTGTATTCAAGTTTGACTATTCTTCTTTTCTTCTAATTCAATGACATATATCTTTCCGATATTATCATCCATTATTTCTTTTGGATCATACCTGCCCGCGTATCTTCCCGGCTCTATCCCATATTTGCTAAGAAATGAACGAGCAGCTACATACCCACCCGTCTCTCTTGGTTTCAACTTCATCGCTCCATCTTCTGTGTTTTTTAGGAACTTAAATCCTATAGCCATTTTACTCTTATCATAAAACAGTTTTAGGGCTACAGAGTCTTTAAGGTTATAGCGATTATAAAAGCCTGAACTGAAACCAAAGCCGCCGGTAGTTCCAAGACTTATTTTAGGAGAAAACTTACCTCTGAAAGAGGTAAACTCCTCAAAGTTGTACTCGTTATTGTCCACGTTCTTGACTGTTTCCGATGACTTATAGTAGGCTTCGACCCAGCCTATTATCATATTAGGTCCTCTTCGTCTTCTTGTCAAGACCCTTGATTAAAGCATGCTCCCTAACATATCTTTGCCTTCTGTCCTGTTTTGTCCTATTGTCCAACGCCGATCAGTTGAGTATGATGAACCTATCTTAATATCAATTATTTGTAAACCTTAAGTCCACCGAAGTGATGAAATAAAGCCTAAAAATAGAAATTCTTTAATAATCTCATCTTTTATGGCTCTAGATCGGACATAGCAACACTTCGACAAGCTCAGTACTTTTTATTGAAATAGCGCAGAATGAGTTAATAATAATTAAAAAGGTTATCTCTGTTTTTTGATTCCTTTTTCTTCTTAGCTACCCGCTTATCAAACCACCAATATAACAAGTTAATTCCTATCACGACTAACCAAACGTACCATAATTTAACAAAAATATAACCGACTCCTTTAATAATTTCCCAAGTAAGACTAAGAGGAATTTGAATCATATTCCCTTAATAATACAAGATTTTAATAAACTGCTATAATAAAACCATGAGAAAACCTTTAATTCTTACCTGTATATTACTTATAATTGCCGCTGTCTTTTATTTTGCATACCAAAAGAATCTTGAGCCAATAATTATACTTATTTATCCGAACGGCGGAGAAACGATCAAAAAAGGCTCAATAGAGACCATCAAGTGGAAAACAAAGGGTATTCCCGAAGATTATAAAATTGCTTTGAGCATCCGGCGGATAACCGATGATCAAATAGAGGGTCAGGAATTCGACCCGATTATTTTCACGGATCTTCCAAACACAGGAAACGCCGAATGGCCGGTCTCCGATAGCTACCCCGATGGCGATTATATTTTGGGAATAAACGTTTACGCTTCAACGCCTATTATCAATCCGATTTACGATGAAAGCGACTCGGTTTTCAGGATAACGGAATAAGTTCGGTTTTCTCCGACAATTGCTTTTTATCTCCAATCGTGGCTTATTATTAGTTGTTGTGTCTAAAAACAACAAAACAGCTGAATACGCTTCCGCTTCTTCGTTCGCCGAGCTTGTTCGCGAACATTTGAATGCGGTCTACAATTTCGCTTTCCGGCTTACCGGGAACAAAGACGACGCGGCCGACATTTCTCAAGAAGCTTTTCTCAAGGCATGGAAAAAGAGAGGAAATATCGATCCGAAAATGAATATCCGGGCCTGGCTTTTCACGATCGCGAGGAATCTCGTGATCGATTCGGCGAGAAAAAAGAAAACCGTTTCTTTTTCCGATTTCACCGATCAAAACAACCGTTTACTGGAAGATATGATCCAAAGCGACGATCTTTCCCCGGAAGAGCTTTTGATCCGGGATTCCGACAAAAAAGCCCTAAGAAAGCTCGTATCCAGACTTCCTTTGATTTACCGGGAAACTCTTATCCTGAAATACGACGAAGGAATGGATTTTAAGGAGATCGCCGGAATCTTGGGTATTTCCCCGAATACCGTGAAAAGCCGCCACCAGAGGGCTATTTTGAGGCTTAAAACCGCCCTTGCATCCGAATAGCGGGTTTATCCGTATATTCAGGTATGGAGCTTTTTTCCGGAATAAAACCGCCTTCCGGGCTTGAAGACAAAATCATCAAGAAAATAGCCGCGGAAGAAAGAAAAATTGCTGTCGTAAAAACTGCGTTTTTCGGCGTTTCCGGCCTTACGGCCGCAACAGCCTCTATCCCCGCTTTCCTTAAAGCCGTTGATCTCATGGAACAAAGCAATTTTCTGGCTTACGTTTCACTTGTTTTTTCCGACAGCCGGATCGTCCTATCGAATCTGTCGGAATTCTTGATGGCGACAATAGAGGCTGTGCCGGCGACCGAGATCAGCATTGCCCTAAACCTGATTCTTGCCGGACTCTGGTCAATCGCCGCGGTCGCCAAAAGCATTCCCGCGATCAGAACAGTAAAGCTCAGAATATAGAAAATGAACATCAAGGATTTTTTCGAGTCGAAAACCTTTAAAGGCACCCTGGTCGGCCTGACGGTCTTTGTCGTTCTCCTCTGGATATTCCAATTGGGCGTCGGAATCGGCTACCGCAAGGCTTATTTTTCCGGCCGTGCCGGAGATAATTTTCGTCTTATTTTTGGCGGCCGACCGCAAAACCACGGCGTTCCTCCTTTCCGGGTGTTTTATCCGGCCGCGGAACAAGGAGTTTTCTCCGGATACGGGACAACGGGAACGATCATCAGCATCAATCTTCCGAGATTCGCCCTCGAAACCCCGGAGAATATCGAGCGGTCGGTACTCATAGGCGAAAAAACAGAAATCAGGAAATACCGGGACAATCTGCGTCCGGAAGATCTGCAACTCGAAGACAACGTCGTCATCATCGGCTCTCCGAGCCAAAACGGAGAAATAGAAGCGAGATTAATCAGGTATTTGCCGTCGGAGCAATTTCAAAAATAAAAACAACATGAAAGAAAAAATAAAAATCGTCTGGGGACATATAAAAAACTTCGCCAAAACCCGTAAAAAAGCGACGATCGCCTTGATCGTTCTTCTCGTTATTTCCGGTGTCTTCGCCGCCAAAGCCATCAAGGCGAGAAACGTGGAAACAAAATACGTTTTGGCGGCCGCGAGAACCGATACCATTTCTTCCGTGGTCGCCGGAGGCGGCGTTGTCGCCGCCGAAAGCCAAGTCGATATCAAACCCAAGGTTTCCGGAGACGTGGTTTACGTGGGCGTCAAAGTCGGCGACAAAGTCAAAAAAGGAGATCTGATCGCGCGTATCGACGAGACGGATGCGAGAAAATCCGTCAGGGACGCGGAAATCAATTTGGAAAACGCGAAATTGAGCTATGAAAAATCAATCAAGCCGGCGACCGAGCTGGAAATAAGACAGGCGGAAAACGCCTTGTTCAAAGCCGAAGATAATTTGGATAAAGAGGCTTTGGCCGCCTATGACGCCGCTTTGAGCGGGCTCGCCAAACTGCCGGAAGCGATTTCCGGAATCTATGACTTGATCTACGATACCGATTTTGGGTTCGAAATGACCAATTTGAATTATTACAAGACCTTGGCTCTTTTGAACAAAGACGGAGCGGCCAAGGCGGCTTCGCTCACCGAAGAAAATTACAAAAAAGCCAAAAGTCTCTATAAATCCGTTTCCTCGGATTTGATCGCTTTCGACTCCGAAGGAGATGAAATCTTGAATTACCTGGAATCGGTTTACGAAGGCGTCAAAGCCGGACTGGAAGCGGCCCAAGCGGAACGCAATTTCATCATGCTCGTCCGCGACGATTTCGACAGCCGGAACCAGGATATCCCCTATTTTCTCTCCAACGACCTAAAAACCGCCGAAACCTACGTTTCAAGCTTGCAGAGCGAACTTTCCAACCTGGCTTCGAAAAAGAGCGCTTTCCGGGACGCGGTCCTTAGCGTGGCGGAAAAGAAAGACGATCTCGAGGAACTCAAGAACAAGCCTGATGCGCTCACTCTTTCCACCGCTAAGATTTCCCTTTCCCAGAGGGAGAACAGTCTGACCGACGCCAAAGAAAAGCTGAACGACCACTATATCCGCGCTCCTTTCGACGGAACCGTCGCCAAGATGAACATCAAGAACAGCGATTCGGTTTCTTCGGACTCGGTTTCCTCGGGCTCTTCCATCGCCACCATTGTCTCGGAAAAGAGCATGGCCGAGATATCGCTTAACGAAACCGACATCTCCAGAGTCAAAATCGGGCAAAAGGCCGTTCTTGATTTCGACTCGACTGACGACGTTGTCATCGCCGGAACGATCATCGAAGTCGACGCCGTGGGTTCGTCTTCGCAAGGAGTGGTTTCCTACGGCGCGAAAATCGCTTTCGAGAGCGAAGACGAACGCATCAAATCCGGCATGAGCGTCAACGCCGAAATCAAAGTCGAGGAAAAAACGAATGTTTTGGTCGTGCCGGCGGCCGCCGTCAAGTCGCAAGGCGGAAGAACTTTTGTTTCGATTGCTTCCAATCCCCCGAAAACGATCGGCAACGTGGCCGTCGGACTATCTTCTTTACCGACCATGGTTTCCGTGGAAACCGGATTGGAGAACGACGACTACGTGGAAATCGTCTCCGGTCTTAGCGAAGGCGACGTCGTGGTCGTAAGAACCGTTGCCGGCGATTCCGGACAAGCGACGATAACCAATATCAGGTCTTCGACCGGCGGCAACATGATGATGTTCCAAAGCGGGGGTATGGCCGCGCCGAGAATGAGATGATTGAAGTCAGGAATATCAAAAAAACGTATCGGAACGGCGGTATTCCTTCCGAAGTCCTGAAGGGCCTCAGTTTCAAGATAGACGACGGAGAATTCGTCGCCATCATGGGGCCTTCCGGATCCGGAAAATCGACCATCATGCATATTTTAGGCTGTCTCGACAGCCCGACCGAAGGCCGATATCTTCTCGACGGAAAAGACGTTTCCGGTCTTTCCGACGACGAACTGGCCGAAATCAGAAAGAAAAAAATCGGCTTTGTTTTCCAATCATTCAATCTTCTGCCGAGGTGTTCGGCAATAAGGAACGTTTCCCTACCCCTTATCTATTCCGAAACAGATAAGGAACAAAGGAGGGCGCGGGCGGAAAAATGTCTGGAAGCGGTCGGATTTTCCAAGGAGCATTTCGATTATCTTTCCAATCAGCTTTCCGGCGGCCAAATGCAGCGCGTCGCCATTGCCCGGGCTCTCGTCAACAACCCGTCGATTATTCTCGCCGACGAACCGACCGGAAACCTCGATTCGGCCACCGGAAAAATCGTCATGGAGACTTTCCGTAGGCTCAACACCGAAGAAAAACGGACCATCGTCGTCATCACCCACGAAGCCGAAGTGGCCGCGTACAGCGACCGGATCATTTACATCAAAGACGGTTTGATCACCGAAGAACCAATTAAAGGAAAATGAAACTCACGGATATTTTCGAAGAAACATATACGGCCCTTTCCGCGAACAAATCGCGGTCCGGACTGACCATTCTCGGTATTGTCATCGGCATCAGTTCGGTCATCGTCATGGTGGCCATCGGCCAGGGTTCGCAAGCCTCGATCACCTCGCAGATAGAATCCATGGGCTCGAACCTGATAGCGGTCATGCCCGGAGTTTCCGTCAGCTCCGGCTCCCGCGTCTCCTCGGGCTGGGGTTCGGCCCAGTCGCTCGACAACGACGATCTCGAGCGCCTGAAAGCCGAGCTTGTCGGAGTGAGGGGAGTGGCCGGAGAATTATCCGGAAGATACCAGGTGATCGCGAACGGCAACAACACCAATACTTCGGTTATCGGGACCGAGCCGGAATACGCGATCGTCAAGAATCTCGAAGTGGCACAGGGAGATTTCATTTCCGAACAGAACCTAAGAAACGCTTCGAGGGTGGCCGTGCTCGGACCGACGGTTGTCGAAGACCTTTTCGGCGAAGGAGCCGATCCGATCGGCGAGACCG
>JAKJEF010000001.1:365-5046 GCA_022705565.1 Patescibacteria group bacterium | reverse complement strand
GGCGTCTCGAAAAGCAAGGGCGGGTTGATGAATCAAGACGATACGATTTTCATTCCTTTGACTACGATCCAAAGATCGCTTGTCGGACGCAATCGGCTTTCGACGATCGACATCGCCGCCGAATCGACCGCGGTCATGTCTTTTGTCGAAGAACAGACCAAAGCCATCCTTCTCGACGAGCACGACATCGCCAACCCGGATGAAGCCGATTTCCAGGTGATGAACCAGGCGGAAATAGTGGAAGCGGTCTCAAACATCACCGCCACCCTGACCCTACTTCTCGCCGCCATCGCGGGCATATCGCTCGTTGTCGGCGGCATCGGCATCATGAACATGATGCTCACGACCGTCACCGAAAGAACCCGGGAAATAGGGCTTCGCAAGGCCCTGGGCGCCAAAAGAATCGACGTCAACCGGCAATTCCTTTTCGAAGCAATCGTTCTCACTCTTCTCGGAGGAATAATCGGCATCAGCCTCGGAGCTTTGATTTCTTTCGCCATTTCCTATTCCGGGCTAATCCAGACGAAAATATCGATCCCTTCAGTTCTACTCGCTTTCGGGATCTCGGCCATGATCGGCATTGTTTTCGGATATTATCCGGCCAAGCGCGCCAGCGCTTTAAACCCGATAGAGGCTTTGCGCTACGAATAATCTCAGGCGATTTTCTTTACTTGAGGTTTTTTGGCGCGGCTGACCGGAAAGGTCACCACAAAAGTGGTTCCTTTGCCTTCTTTGGACTCGAAACCGATTGTTCCCTTGGCCGCCTCGATAATGGCTTTGGTGATGTAAAGTCCAAGGCCGTTTCCTTCCGGATTGGCGATCCTCGCGTTGTCCGCCCGGAAAAGCTTATCGAAAATCTTCGATTGCTGTTTTTCCGGAATGCCGATGCCGGTGTCCGCAACGTAAATAACGATGTTTCCGTTTTCCCGGCAGATCTTTAGGGATATTTTTCCGTTTTTCGGGGTGTATTTGACGGCGTTCGACAAAAGATTTTGGAAAATGACCCGCGTCAAGTCCGGATCGAGCCTTATTTCCGGAATATCGTCGTAAATCTTGGAAACGGAAATCTCTTTTTCTTTGATTTGCGGCGCGAGTTCGGAAAGAACGATGTCCGCTATTTTTGGCAGACTGACCGGCTTCGGGGAAATGACGAGTCTCCCCATGTCGATTCTCGTGGCGTTCAAAAGCGATTCCACGAGATCCACCATCCGGCGGTTGCTTTTGTGGATTTCGTCGATATAGTCTTTTTGGGCTTCGGTCAAAACCCCTTTGTCTCCGGACAAAAGGGATTCGGTGTACCAATCGATGATGGAAAGAGGTGTCCGAAGCTGGTGGGAGGCCAAAGAAACGAACTCGGTTTTGGCGCGGTCGATGGCCTTGGCTTCGGTGATATCCCGTTCGATGCCGACGTAAAAACGGATTTTACCGTTTTCGTCCAAGACCGGCGATATCCGGATTTCGGCGATATACAACTCCCCGTTTTTCCTTTTATTGGTGAGTTCGCCGACATAGACTTCTTTTTCGTCCCTTATTTTTCGCCACATGTTTTCGTAGAATTCTGGCGGCATCTGCTTTCCCCAAAGGGACGACCTATGACCGATTATTTCTTTCGGGGAATAACCGGTGGTCGAGGAAACGGCTTTGTTCGCGAAAAGAATAACACCCTTCGGGTCGGTGATGATGATGTGGTCCGAGGCATTTTCGACGGCCAGTTCGAATTTCTTCAAGTTCTCCTCGTAGGTCTCGCGCTCGGTGACGTCGACCGCCGTTCCGATATAACCGGAAATCTTTCCTTCCTCGTCGAAAAACGGCGTGCCGTTTACTTCGAGAACGGCCGGTTTACCATTCTTGTTCTTGGCTGACAGTTTCAGAAGATGGAATTCCTTTCTTTTGGAGAAAACGCCTTCGATAAGCTTTTTCGTTTCTTCGTGATTGTCCGGGAAAAACAATCTTGAATAAAGTTTTTCTCCGATAATTTCTTTGGGATAATATCCCATTATTTTTTTGGAGGCCGAACTCACATAAGTGATCGTTCCCGGAAGATCGCTTTCCCAGATCATTTCCCTGGCGAGAGAAGTGATGGCGTTGAAACGCCGGACGTTCTTTTGAAGCGCTAATTCCCCTTTCTTCAGTTCGGTGATGTTCTGGATAACGGTGAGTATTCCGATAACGCAACCCTTGTCTTTGATGGGAATCCTTTTGGTGTAGCCGATGCGCGCGACGTTACCCGCCCGATATATCACTTCTCCCACGGACGATTTGCCGGTTTTGATCAGTTTTCTGTATTCGGCTTCCGTGGCTTTGGGAACAAAAGGCAAAGCCTCGGAAAGCCTTTTGCCTACGGAGACGTGTTTCACCCCTAAGGAGCGCACCACTTTGACTCCGGCCGGATTCATCGTGAGAAGCTTCAGATCCGTGTCGAAAACAACGACGATATCCGACACCGAGGCAAAGACCTTGCGGTAAAGATCGCCCAATCCGGATTTTTCCGTCATCCGTTCGACAGAAAAACGACGCCGGGAAATCTTCCCGCCGCCTTTTTTCCCGAGCTTTTGGTCGGAACGTTTATTCATCCGAAAACATTATCTGCCCCTTTCGGCCACGTATCGCACTTTTTCGACAACCTCGCTTATCGGATGCTGGGTTTTGACGAAATAATCGGCGGCTCCCAAAAGTATGGCCCGTTTGATGTTCTCGTCTTCGCCCAGATTGGACAAGACGATCACCGGCGCGGTTTTAAGCTCCGCATCCATTTTCAAATCCTGCAGGATCTCGAATCCGTTCCTCTTGGGAAGCAAAAGATCGAGCAAAATAACATCCGGCTTGAATTGCTTCGCTTTCGGAAGGGCTTCCTCCCCTTCTTCCACGATAACGGAATCGTATCCTTCCTTGTCGAACTTTTCCTTGATGACTCTCGCCAAAGCTTCTTCGTCTTCGATTATCAATATTTTCATGTTTTTTTATTATTTTGACTTTTGACCTTTAATCTTCCTATTTGCCTATTTCTTCGACTCCCTGGACCAAATATTTGGCCATTTTGTCTATATCCTTTTTGATCTTCTCGAGATGATATTTGACTTCCGGCGGCGACGCGGTTTTCGACTTGTCGACGGCGTTGGTGGCGGCATCGACGTCTTTCTTCACTAGATTGAAGACATTCATCATGTCGCGGGTGGCGATGATGGTTCTTCCCCTCCGACGGCGGCTAAGCTTCCTTTCCGCGATCCGGCCGGCGACAAATCCTCCAATCACGAAAAGCACGAATAAGAACGCCAACACTTCGGGAGTGATACCGATTCCGCCGACAACAATGATTGGCTTGGAAGAAGCCCTGATCTCTTCGGAAGAAACCGGCAAGCTCAAAGCTCCCCGAGAATCTTTGGCCGTCGCTTCGATATAATACCTTCCTCTGCGGAGCGGATCGTTGAATTGGACAAACCAATTCCCTGATTCATCGGTCAAAACAACGGTCGAAGCGATTTCCGCTTCTTCGATGTTTTTCAAGGAAACGACGACCGAATACCCGGGCAAGCTTGACCCGCCTGCCTCAAGCCCGCCTTCGCCGATATAGACCCTTGGGGTCAGATAATCGATGGTCGGAGATTCTATCGGTATGATCTCCAGTTCGCTGAAAGTTTCCGTGGAATTGCCGGCACTGTCTCTCGCCGCCACCCGGATATCGTGGACTCCCGGAACAAGCGGCGGAAAGGTGAAAGAGCTTCCGGAAACGGAATCATAATCTCCATTGTCGATTTGGACGCTGTATCCGGCAATGCCGGAAAGGGCGTCGCTCGCGAAAAAAGAAATCGTCGGCGACGGATTGGTGGAAGATGTTCCGCTCGAAGACAAAATGCCGAAAGGCGACGGCGGAACAGTGTCCACGGCAATGCGATAATGGTCAGTCGGGCCCCAGCCGACGTTGTTTCTGAACCGAACGTGGAGATACCATATTCCGTCGTCCAAAGCGGCGAAAGTCTTGTTGTCGAAAAGACCTTCGGAAACCGTCGGATTGGAAGAAGGATTCTTGTTGACCAGGGTCGCGACGTCGGTGATATCCTCGGGCAAAGCCCAACGTCCGAGAAACGGAGAGGAAGCGTTATGCCAAACCATCGGGTCCGGATAAAGATCAACAAGGACTTCCGGCATATCCGGGAGCGAGGCCGCCGGCGTTGCCGGACGGGTGATTTGTTCGATCGGAGGCAAAACGGATATTTGTCCGGACGGCAATGTTTGTCCGGCTGCGACCGTGATGTCTATACCCCTCGTGCCCACAAGCACGTTGGTGCCGCTTCCGTCGGAAGCGGTGACGGCGCCGTCGCTAACGACAATGGACGAGGCGCCGACGCCTTTAACGCGGAAATTTATTTTGAAGACTTCGAGAGAGACGCCGGAAAAACCGCTGGTCGATCCGCCGGTAAAGGAAATGCTGCCGAGGTTGTTGTTTATCTCCGGATCCTCCAGCCAAAAATTGAAAATGGTCTGCGAACGGTCGACGCTTTCCGCCTCGAGGATATCCGGAGAAAACCGGATCGTTCCCTGTCCGGCGTTCACGGAAACACCTTGGCTGTCGATATCGAGATCGACCGTCAAGTTGTCTCCGACACTGAAGCTTTCTCCGCTCGCCGAAAGCCCGAAAGTGGCGGCCGACGCCTGGCGGATATTGATCACCGCTATGAAAACC
>JAKJEF010000001.1:0-292 GCA_022705565.1 Patescibacteria group bacterium | reverse complement strand
GCCGTCTCCGTTCAGGTCAACCCTCAAATCGGGTTCTCCCGACGGATTCCATCTCGAAAGAAAAACGCTCCAGTCCTGGATATCCACTTTGCCGTCCGCGTTGAAATCCGCCTGCGGAGTGAAAACGCGGGAAACGGTGAAAAAGCGGGCGATCGAATTCTCGCTCTTCCTGCCGTCGTTGAAAGTTTCGTTGACCACGACCGAATGGCTGCCGAAATCGATGTCGGCCGTATTGATCGATATGCTGTATCTGCCGGAATTGTCCGGATAAACGATTCCGCCTTTTTCCACA
>JAKJEF010000019.1:331-8227 GCA_022705565.1 Patescibacteria group bacterium | reverse complement strand
ACCGCCAATATAGACCATATTATCGCTATCTTCCGCGTAACGGAATTTCCCATCTCCGTTTTTCGCGTATAGGTCGCCGGAAGTAGTAATCATATGCGGACACTGCAGATAGCTTACATCTGGCCACTGAGAGACAATAACGCACAAAACTTCGAATAGGCCCAATGGAACCCCTTGTCTACTACGCAGCTCTCTTCTCATCCCACCCGCCAGACATTCCGGTGTGACAGGTTGCACCGGCAAGACTAGAAGACCGCTGTCAGGTTGAATTTCAGCCAAGTCTCTTATGAAACCCTCCTTAAACCGGCCCTGGCGGAGAAATCTTTCTTCCACCGCCTCACAGAACTTCTCGGGGTCTCCTAGATAGCTGCTGGACGACCAACCGGCCATCTTTGCCCCAACCCAGGTTTGGAGAAGAGCTTCGTTGTATTTTGCCGCGATGAGTTCCCATCGGGGAAGTAGAAACAATCCTCCCACGCCAACTTCTCGAGACCACTTGGCGATACGCTTAGCCAACTCCCTATCGAAGGTCGCGTCTTTCAGCTCCGGAAAGATTTTTCGAAGAGCTTTCGCCTGTTTGTCCAAAGACGTAAGAAGCAAAGGATTGTTCAACGGAATCGAAAGACGACGGAAAGGCCGCGCTTGCCATGGTCTTACCAACGGTTTCGTCATTTATATCATCCTCCTTTTTCTTAAGGTGCTCCACTCTATTAGAGAGAATAAAAAATCTATTGTCAAATATAAAAACTTCCATGTGAGAAGGCGGTTTTTTATGGTCTTCGCCGTCTATTTCATAAACTCTAAGCGTTTGAATCGATTTATCGAGCCTCCGTTTTCTTCTCCTTTGCCGCTTTGCGGCGGTCGTTCTCGGTCAAATATCTTTTCCTGATTCTAATACTCTTAGGAGTGATTTCCACGAGCTCGTCGTCATGGATGTAATCGAGGGCGTCTTCCAAGGTAAGCTTCAAAGGCACCTCGAGCTGATCCTGCAGGCCGTCGTTTTTGGCGCGAAAGTTCGTCAATTCCCTTTGCCGACAGACGTTCACCAACTCGTCGCGGGATTTGGCGTTCTCTCCGATGACCATGCCTTCGTAAACTTCCACCCCCGCTCCCATAAAGAGCTTTCCCCTTCCTTGGGCGCTTACCAATCCGTAATTATTGGTGATTCCGGTCTCGGTCGTGATGATCGAACCGTGAGTGCTCTCCGCCAGTTTTCCTTTATAAGGCGCGTATCCGGAAAAAAGAGTATTCATGATTCCCGATCCCTTGGTGCTCGTCATGAATTCGTTTCTTACGCCGATCAGGCCCCTCGTCGGAATCTCGAAATCCATCTTCATCGTGTGGTTGTCGATATTCATATCCTTCATCTTAGCGAGGCGTTTGCCCATCATCTCGATAATCACGCCCGCGTATTCCTCCGGGACTTCGATGGAAACGGTCTCGATCGGTTCGGTGACGCCGTTCTCGTTTTCTTTAAAAATCACTTGAGGCTTGGAAACCTCGAGTTCGTATCCCTCGCGGCGCATTTTTTCGATCAAAATGGCGAGGTGCAGTTCGCCGCGGCCGGAAACAATGAAGCGATCGGCCTTGTCCGTTTCTTCCACTTTGAGAGCGACGTCGGTTTCGAGCTCCTTTATCAATCTCTCCCTTAAATTTCGCGAAGTGGTGTATTCTCCTTCCCGGCCGACAAAAGGCGAAGTATTCACTCCGAAAGTCATTTTGATGGTCGGCTCGTCGATATGGATTATCGGCAAGGCTTTCGGGTTTTCCAAAGCGGCGATGGTTTCGCCGATCGAGATCTCCGGAATGCCCGAAACGGCGACGATTTCTCCGGCCACGGCTTCGGGAACGTCGATTCTGTTCAAGCCGTCGAAAAGCATGACGTTCGCGATTTGGACTTTTTTGATTTCGCCGCGGCGATTGATGTGACTGACCCACGCGCCTTTTTTCAAAACTCCGGAATAAAGCCGACCGACGGCAATGCGGCCCCGGTAATTGTCGTATTGGAGGTTTACCGTAAGCATTTGAAGCGGCCCGTTTTTATCGGCTTTCGGGGCCGGGATACGGTCGATGATCGCCTGAAAAAGTGGCTCGATGTTTTTCATCGTCTTCAAATCCGGCTCGGTTCCGGCCTTGCCTAGGACGGCCGAAGCGTAAATCACGGGAAAATCGATCTGTTCGTCGGTCGCTCCGAGCTCGATGAAAAGATCGTAGGTGGCGTTCAAAGCCCAATTAGGTCTCGCGTCGGACTTGTCGATTTTGTTGATGACGACAATGATTTTATGTCCGGCTTCGATCGCTTTCCGCAAAACAAACTTAGTTTGAGGCATCGGACCTTCCCCGCCGAAATCGGCGTGTCCGGGCGTGTCCACGATGTTGATTTTTGTTTCCTTATATTTGATGGAAGCGTTTTTGGAAAAAATAGTGATGCCTTTTTCCCGCTCGAGTTCGTTCGAATCCATGATAAGATCGGTCGGGTTGTCGGTCTTGATCTTGAAATTTTCGGATTGCTTCAATAAGGCATCGACCAAAGTGGTCTTGCCGTGATCAACGTGAGCAATGATGGCGATATTCCTTAAATTCATGATGTCGATAATAAAAATAAAAAGGCCTTTTTGGTCGATCAATGGCCTTTATCAGAGCTTTTAATACAATATTTTTTAGAAAGTTGCAAGGCGGACGACGCGAAAAGCCATAAAAAAACCGCCTCCTCACAAGGCGATTTTTTGTATTCCTTTATTTATTATAGCAGAGTCTCGATAAAAGCAAACCCGGAAAGCGCGATTTATCCACAACCCTAAATCTCGAGGTATTTCCGGATGACGATGACGCTCGAGATGACGCCGATGCCGACCCCGAAAAGTAGATTGTATCCCAAGAATTTGAAGAACGATCCGAGGAAAAATCCCCAAAGGTTCATGCCGGTGATAAAGACGGAAACATAAGGCGAGGCCGCGTAGATAAAGGGCGCCATGATGATCATGGCCGCGAGAACGGCGATCACGCCGTAGACGATTCCGACAATAACATACGGCCCCCGGATAAAGGCGTTCGAAGCGCCGACGAGCCGCATGATGGCGATTTCTTCCTTGTTCGAGTAAATGGCGAGGATAATGGTGTTGAAGGAAATGATGATGGCCACGGTGGCGCAGACCAAAGTAAGCAAGACGCCTATCTTGCGGCTAAGGCTCAAAACTTTGGCCAACCGGTCGATAACCACCTGGTTCTGGCTGTAGCTCACCTCCTGGATGATATTTTGCGAAGCGTCGCCTTCGAGAAAACCGGCGATCAAAGAATACTGGTTCGGATCCTGGGCCTTGATGTTCAAAGAAGCGCGCAAGGGATTTTCTTCGAGTTCTTCGATCGCCTGGGAAATGGTCGGATCGTCGGCGTGCCGTTCCTTGAAAAGCTCGAGAGCTTCTTCCTTGGAAACGTAGTCCACGGATTTCACCTCGGACAAAGTGAGCAAAGCTTCTTTCAGCCTGAGAATTTCGTCTTCCGGAGCGTTCGAGACGAAATAAACGCTGATGTCGATTTTGTCCTGGACAGCATCGATCGCCTGCCGGCCGATCTCCCCGAAAAGCATCATTCCCTGGAAAACGATGACAGCGAGCAAAAGCACGAGGATGGTGGCGAAAGAGACCAATCCGTTTCTCCAGAAGTTTTGGAAGCCGTATTTGATGATCCGAGCTAAAGTGGTAAACATTATTGGAATTAAGTCAGTATGTATTTTCCTTTATCTTCGTCGCGGATAACCATGCCGTCGTCGAGGCTGATGACGCGGTGTTCGAGCTGATTCACAATATCCTTGTTGTGGGTGGCCAAAACCACGGTCGTGCCGAGCTCGTTGATTTTTAAAAGCAGGTTGATGATGCCCCAGGTGTTCACCGGATCGAGGTTTCCGGTCGGCTCGTCGGCGATGATGACATCCGGCTGGTTGACCATCGCCCTCGCGATCGCCACCCTTTGGCGTTCACCGCCGGAGAGTTCATGGACGTAATTCCGCATTTTCTTGCCCAATCCGACAAGCTCCAGAGCCTGGGGAGCGGCCTCGTCGATGTCCTCTTCGGAACGGCCAGCCACTTCCATGGCGAAAACCACGTTCTCGTAGGCGGTTTTCTTGGGCAAAAGCTTGAAATCCTGGAAAATGATTCCCATGCGCCGTCTCACTTCCGGCAACTCGTGGCTTTGGAGTTTGTTGATTTCGTACGGCCCGAAAACGATCCGGCCCTTGGTCGGCTTGTCTTCGCCTATCAAAAGCCTGACCAGGGTCGATTTTCCGGCTCCGGAGCGACCGACCAAAGAAACGAATTCCTTGGGTTCTATCTTGAAACTAATATCCCTTAAGACCTCGTGGTTGTTGTAGGCCTTGGAAACATTGCTGAATGTAATCACTTGGTTTGGTTGTTTATAATTTTAACTCGGCTTGGATAAAGACATCAAGGTCGCCTTCCAAAACTTCGTCCGCCCGCCTTGACTCGGCTTTGGTCCTGTGGTCTTTGACCAGTTTATAAGGATGCAGGGTATACGATCTGATCTGCCGGCTCCATTCGGGCTGAACCTTGACCCTCAAGTTATCGAGGGTCGTTTCCCGACGATCCGCCATCAGTTTGGCCAATTTGGATTTCAAAAGGATCAAAGCCCTTTCCTTGTTCTGGATTTGGGAGCGTTCGGCCTGGGAGGCGGCCACGAGTCCGGTCGGCAAATGGACCAGCCGCACCGCGGTTTCCACTTTGTTGACGTTTTGGCCTCCGGGTCCGGACGATCTAAAAAACTCGGTTTTTAGGTCGCTCTCCGGAATTTGGATTTTGTCCGCTTCGAACTTTTTGAGCTCGGGCAAAACTTCCACCAAAGCAAAGGAAGTGTGCCTTAATTTCTTGGCGTCGTAAGGAGAAATCCTGACCAGCCGATGGACGCCGGATTCGTTTTTCAGGGTATCGTAGGCTACCGCTCCTTCGATCTCGACGACATTGTCGTGGATCTCGCGCGATTTCCAGCCGCGTTTTTTAGCGTAGCTTTCATACATTCTGACGAGCATCCGCGCCCAGTCTTTGGCGTCGTCTCCGCCCACTCCGGGAATAACGGATACGGTTATTGTTTGGTTTGGCGATGAATCCATAAGATGATTATTTGGTTTGCGGAGCCGAAGGCGAGAATCGAACTCGCGGCCCACTGTTTACGAAACAGTTGCTCTGCCACTGAGCTACTCCGGCACAAGTTTTATTCGAAGCCAATATAGAGTAATATAAACGTATTATATCATCAATGGCCGACATTCTCGAAGTCAAAAACCTGTCAATTTCTTTCGGAAAAATAAAGATTCTTTCCGGCTTAAGCTTCTCCGTCAAAGAAGGAAGCAGTTTGGCGGTCATCGGGCCGAACGGCGCGGGGAAAACGCTGCTTTTCAAAGCCTTGATCAAAGCCGAAGCCTATTCCGGCGAAGTAAAATGGAAACCCGGAGTCAAAATCGGCTATATCCCCCAAAAACTCGATTTGGAAAGAGATCTGCCGGTGACGGCTTTCGAGCTCCTGTCGGCTAAGGCGAAAATCGCCGGACTTGGCTTGCGAAAAGTCGAAGAAGCCATCGAGTTGGTGGATCTTTCTTTGGCCGACTCGAAACAGCCGATCGGCAATCTTTCCGGCGGACAATTCCAACGGACGCTTATCGCCTTTGCCTTGATCGGCGATCCGAACGTTCTTTTGTTCGACGAGCCGACCGCCGGAGTGGACGCGCCGGGCCAGAACAAAATCTACGAATTGATCAATCGTCTGAAAAAAGAGAAAAACCTGACCGTTCTTCTCATTTCCCACGACCTAAGCCTTGTCTACGAATACGCCGACGAAGTTCTTTGTTTGAATCGCGAAAAAATGTGCTTCGGGGAACCGCGGAAAGTCTTGGAGCCGCACGCTCTCGAAGAATTGTACGGGTCGCCGCAAAAATATCATATCCACGATGACCATCGATCTTAATTATCTTATTCTTTCCGCCATCATCGCCGCGGCCGCCGGGCTTATCGGCTGTTTCGCCCTCATGAAGAAAATGACCCTGGCTTCGGATGCTTTCGGCCACATCGCCCTGCCCGGATTGGGGCTCGCCATTCTTTTCAAGATCAACCCCATTCTCGGCGGCGCCGCGGCCCTTTTGATCGGCGCCTTCCTTATCTGGCTTATAGAAAACAAAACCAAGATTTCTTCCGAGGCCATTATCGGAGTTATTTTTTCGGCGAGCCTCGCCATCGGTAGTCTGATCACGCCGGAAGAACATCTGATCGAAGCGCTTTTCGGCGGATTCCAAGAGATCAATACTTTGGAATTGGCGATTGCCGCCGGCATCAGCTTGGCCATCATCGCTTTTATTCTCAGAAACAAAGAGAAACTGGTGATTTCCTTGATTTCCCAGGATCTTGCCGTCACCTCAGGCATCGACATCAAAAAACTGAACCTTTATTTCATCTTGTTCTTCGGACTGACGGTTATTTTGGGCCTCAGGTATTCCGGAGCGCTTCTCATGGGATCGCTCATCATTGTTCCGGCGGCGGCGGCCAAATACATTAGCCGAAGCCTGAAAACCATGCTTTCCTCGGCTGTGGCCATTTCCGTCTTATCCACCCTTTCCGGACTCCTTATCGCCTCCAGGTTCGATTTGACGGTCGGACCGATTATCGTCATCATCGCAAGTATCATCTTTTTCATCGGCTTACTTTTTAAGCCCGAGGATTAAAATAGGGCCGTTCTCCGACCCTATCTTTTAATCTTTTTTATTTTATGTTTGGGTTTTTTAGTTCGGCGATTGGAATTTTTTAAGGCCGCGCCGATAAAAGCCGCGAAAAGCGGATGCGGTTCCATAAATCGGCTCTTGAATTCCGGATGGGCCTGGGTGGCCACGAAAAACGGATGCATTTTCTCCGGAAGTTCGATGAATTCCACCAGTTCTTTATTCGGCGACATGGCTCCGAAAACCATCCCTTTTTCCAAAATCTCCCGGTGATATTTCGGATTCACCTCGAAGCGGTGTCTGTGCCTTTCCTCGATCAATCCCTTTCCTTTGTGCCAGGGCGCGTATATTTCCCAAAGCAAAGTTCCTTTTTTGATTTCCGCCGGATAGCTGCCCAGTCTCTGGGTGCCGCCCATTTTCTTCAAATCCTTTTGCGAATCCAGAATATCGATCACCGGATGCTTGGTTTCTAGACCGAACTCGGAACTCCCTGCATCTTTCCAGCCGAGCACATTTTGGCACCATTCGACGACAGCGATCTGGAGTCCGTAGCAAAGTCCCAGGAAAGGCACTTTGTTTTCCCTCGAGAATTCGATGGCTTTGATTATTCCGGGAACCCCGCGATAGCCGTAGCCCCCGGGAACGACGATTCCCGAGACCGTTTTCAATTTTTCCATCATGTCCGGCTTCTCGGAATCGATGGGAACGATCTTCACGGAAACGTTATTGGCGGCGCCGGCGTGGCACAATGCTTCGTTCACCGAAATATAAGCATCCGGGTGATTGTGGTATTTGCCGACCAAACCGATCGACACTTGTTTTTTCGAAGACATCCGTTGGTATTGCCTCGACCAATCTTCCAGTCCGTTTTTCCTTTTCTTGATCTCAAAGACGTCGAGCACGGCCTTCAAAAGGCCTTTCTTTTCCAAAGTTAATGGAATCTCATAAATATTTTCGGCGTCGAGTCCTTCCACCACCCGATCCCGCGGAATGCTGCAGAAAAGCGAAATCTTCTGGAGATTGTCTTCCTCGACCGGTCGCTTGGCTCTCACAACGAGAATATCCGGCTGGAGTCCAAGAGAGAGCATGGCCCGCACCGAATGCTGGATGGGTTTGGTTTTCGCCTCGTCCGAAGGAAAAACATAATCGATCTTCACCACGTGAATGTTGGCGAAACGGTT
>JAKJEF010000019.1:0-253 GCA_022705565.1 Patescibacteria group bacterium | reverse complement strand
TGCCGCCGATTTCGACGATCAAAAAGTCCGGGTTCTCCGCTTCCGCCATTTCGAGGATGCGGCGCTGGATCTCGTCGGTGATATGCGGAACGAACTGAATGGTCTTACCGAGAAAAGAACCGTTTCTTTCCTTATCGAGCACGGACCGGAAAACCGAACCGCTCGTGAAATTGGATTTTTTGGTTAAAGGCACCGAGGTAAACCTTTCGTAATGTCCGAGATCGAGATCAGTTTCGGCGCCGTCATCGGTGAC
>JAKJEF010000018.1 GCA_022705565.1 Patescibacteria group bacterium | reverse complement strand
ATCGTTCCGCCGGTGTCGATCATGTCGTCCACAAAAACGATGTTCTGGCCGTTGACATCGCTGTTGATGGAAACCCCGCCGATTTTTCCCGGCTCCGGTCGGGACTTGGTGAAGATGGCGATGTTCTGATGGCCGAGACGGTCGGCGTAAGCGCGTGCCCGCTTGACCCCTCCGGCATCCGGAGAAGCGACCATGAACGGCTTGGGAATGTTTTCTCGGATATAGGGGATGCCGACATAAGATCCGAAGAGGTGATCAACTCCCACCTTGTCCGAGAAAAAGCCGAGACTTTGTTCCGAGTGCGCGTCCAAAACCAACACGTGGTTTGGACCGTACCGACTGACCATGTCGCAGATAACTTTGGCGCTAAGCGGCACGCGAGGCTTGTCCTTGCGGTCTTGGCGGCCGTATCCGAGATACGGCAGAACAAGGACGATTTTTCCGGCGGACGATCTTCGGGCCGCGTCCGCAATGAGCACGGCCTCCATAATGTTGTCCGCCGGAGCCGGTGTTGGGGCGATAATGTAGACGTCTTCGCCGCGCAAGCTGTCTTCGATTTCTATTCTGATCTCACCGTCGTTGAAGCGGCCCACTTCGACAGAATGCGTTTTCTGGAAAAGCCTTTCGGCGATGCTCGAGGCAAGCTTCCTGCCCACGTTGTTGGACAGGATAACGATGTTCGGACTCGTCATTGAAAAGACCTCCTTTGGGATTTATCCGAATCCACCCTATTTAAAGCTTAATTCCGGGACGCCGTCAAATAAAAAAACCGGCCCCGAAACGGAGCCGTCAGCGATGCTTTGCGTGTTGTCTTCTCAAAGAAACAAAAGCGGAAACAAGGAGCATAACGCCGAGAATCTGTCTCCATGGCGTTTTGGGGTCGAGAGCGACGACTATGAGAACAACCATTCCGTCGAGAACGATCTGGAACGATTCGGGATTCTTTCGAATCCGATCGAGGCCTCGGAATCTTCGCATTTCCGTTCTCCTTTCATTTTCTTGTGTTTATTAAAGATATGATGGAGATGACAACCAGGATGACGAAGAGAGTTTCCGGCCAGAATTTCTCCGCGAGCCTCAAGGCGGCAGCGGAACCGAAAATGACGAATATGAATTGGAAAGGTCGAGGATCGTCCCAAAACCGCTTCGTGAACTCCAAAATCCGCTTCATCTCCATTCTCCTTTCTTTTCAATGATCTTCCGGAATATTCGCTTTTTATTAGTCGAGAGTCAAGCTACAATGATTTTATGTCCAAAAAAATCTGGCTTTGGATCGGAATCGCGGTTTTGCTCGTTTTGGGAGCGATGGCCGCGAAAACCAAGATTTCCGGTTTTTCTCCCTCCGAAGCCGTCAATTGTTCTCCGGCCGAGCTTCTCTCCATAATCTGTTTGGCCGCCATTCTTGATTCGATGAATCCCTGCGCTTTTTCCGTGCTGCTCTTGACTATGGGATTCCTTTTCAGCCTCGAGTCCGTCGAAAGGAAAAAAATCATGAGGATCGGCGTCATTTTCATCGCCGCCATTTTCGCGACCTATCTTCTAATCGGCCTCGGGCTCTTAAAAGCGTTCCAGATTTTCGGAGTGCCGCGCTTCATCTCCCGGTTCGGCGCCGTCGCTTTGATCGCTTTCGGACTGATCGAGATCATCGGAGAAGTTTTTCCGTCTTTCCCCGTAAAACTGAAAATCCCCGAGAAAGCCAAACCCGCCATCGCCAAACTCATCGAGAAAGGATCGGAATGGGCGGCTTTGCTTCTCGGATTTCTCGTCGGACTGACCGAGTTTCCCTGCACCGGCGGACCGTATCTCGTGATGCTTTCTTTACTTCATGACAAGGCGACTTTCGTGGCCGGATTCAAATATCTTCTCGTTTACAACCTTATTTTCGTCATTCCGCTCGTCGTTATTCTTTTTATGGCTTCGGATAAAGGTTTGATCCAAAAAATAGACGGTTGGCGCAAATCTAGCGCCGGAAAATTCAAGCTTTTTTCGGCCGTCGCCCTGATGGTTCTTGGTATTCTGCTTCTTGTTTTCTGATTTTATGGTTTGCCGAAAATAGGCTAAAATACGTTTATGAAAGAGAAAGCCGCGAGTTTCGAAGAAGTCATGAAAAAAGTCCGGGATTTGGAAGCCGGAGGCAGCCTTGACTTGTCTTCGGAGGAAGACTTGAGTATCGCCATCATGAATTTGATCAGCCTCGAGGAGCATTTTTATTTCACGGCGGAGAAAACCGGCAAAAAAGAGTATTTCGATATGCTTGACGAAGTTCGGGAAATGCGGAAAAAGCTTCTCGCCAAGATGATCGACCGCAAGGAAGGCGAGTCCTGGTGCATCGCCAAGCACTTGCTCGCAGCCAGCATGCGTTTGATCGAAGTCGGCACCAAGGCCCAGACGGATAAAAAGCCCGAGGAGGCCAAAGAGGTTTTCGATTACGCCTACAAACTTTATTCGATGTTTTGGGCGATCCGTTTGAAGGTGATCGATGCGGACGGACTGAAAGAAATCGCGAAGAAAGACGAGCCCTGGAAGCTCGAGGATATCGTCGACAAGCTCGTGGATTGTTGCGGAGAATAAAATGGACAAAAAACAATTCTGGCCGACAATTTTTATTCTGATCATCGTCATCGGCGCGATCATTTTGATCGAGAGTTTTTTTCCGAAAGATCCGGATTTGGAATATGCCGATTTCGCGAAATGCCTGACGACGCAGGGTTGGATAATGTACGGCACGGCGTATTGCCCGCACTGCATCGACCAAAAAGCGATGTTCAAAGACGCTTTCCGCTACGTCAATTACGTCGCCTGCGACATCGATCCGGAAAAATGCGTCGAAAAGGACATCTACGAAGTGCCGACCTGGACGAGTTTTTCCGGGGAACGGCTTTCCGGGATCCAGACATTGGAAGAGCTCAGCCGCTTGAGCGGCTGCGTATTGCCGCGATAAACCAGTGAAAATATCAAACTTCAACGAGCTTGCCGTAAACGATTTGAGAAAAGCCGGGCTTTTGATGGCCGAAGCCGGGCTACAAGCGATCGACACCAAAGAGGCGATCAAGCGAGCCGTGTTTCTGCGTGACGAGGACTTGATCATTAAAGATCTGAAGATTCCGCTTTCCGGTTTTGGCCGGATTTTTATGGTTGGCGTCGGCAAATGCGCCCTCGATGCCGCTTCCGCTTTGAAGGATATTTTTGGCGACAGGCTTGATGGAGGGTTCGCCTACGGCATCAAGCCCGAAGAGATTCCGGGAATCGAAGTCCTCGTCGGAGACCATCCTTTTCCTTCGGACAAGAACGCCGAGAACTCGGAAAAAATACGGCGATTCCTGGAAGGATTGGGAGAAAACGATTTTGTGATTTTCGTTGTTTCCGGAGGCGGTTCAGCTCTTCTTTCCGACCCCAAGGATTTTGATGCGGAAAAAGAGAAAGAAATCATGAAAAAGCTTTTCCGGGAAGGAGCGGACATCAGGGAAATCAACACGATCCGCAAGCATATTTCGTTTGTTCGCGGCGGAAACTTGGCCAAAGCGGTTTACCCGGCCAAAGCGGTTTCTTTGATTTTTTCCGACGTGCCCGGAGACACCATCGAATTCGTGGCTTCGGGGCCGACCGTCAAGGACACGACGACCGTTGCTGACGCCGAAGAAGTTTTAAGGAAATACAACATCGAAATCGAGGAAAACGGTTTGATGGAGACCCCGAAAGACGACAAGTATTTCGCAAATGTGTTGAACATCCTTTTGGTTTCCAATAACGTTGCCTTGGAAGCCATGGCCAAGCAGGCCGAAGAATTGGGATTCCGGCCGGAGATAATGAACGACGTCATGGACGGCGAAGCAGCCGAAGCCGGAAAGAAGATCTGCGAAACGCTCCGCGAAGAGCCATCGCAAACAGTACTTCTTTACGGAGGAGAGACCGTGGTCGTGGTCAAAGGCGACGGCAAAGGCGGCCGCAACCAGGAACTGGCTTTGTCCGCCTTGCGTTTTGTGAAAGACGACGAATTGATTTTGACTTTGGCTTCGGACGGCCGGGACAACACCGAGGCCGCCGGCGCCATCTGTGATATAATTTCCAAAACCCGCGCCGCGGAAAAAGGGCTCGACCCCGAAGAATACCTCGAGAGGAACGACTCTTTCAATTTTTTCGAGCGGACGAGGGACCAAATAATCACCGGTCCGACCGGATCCAACGTGGCCGATCTCGTGATTGCCATCAAACAATAAAAAAACGATGAAAAACAAACCTTTTATTCTCTGGTACGACAAAATCACCATGAAGGACGTTCCCGCGGTCGGCGGAAAAAATGCTTCTTTGGGAGAGATGATCAAATATTTGCGTCCCAAAGGCGTGAATATTCCTTACGGATTCGCCACCACTTCCGAAGCCTATCATTACTTTATCAAAGAAACCGGACTGGAGAATCTGATCGGAGAAACTTTAAAGAACATAAACACCAAAGATATCAAAGATTTAGCGCGGCGGGGAAAAACAATCCGCGACGCGTTTTTGACCAAAGAAATTCCGGAAGATTTGAAAAAAGAGATTGTGGTCGCTTATCGCAAACTCGGCAAACACTTGAAAGAAAATAATCCTTCGGTCGCCGTGCGTTCGAGCGCCACAGCCGAAGACGCGCCGACCGCGAGCTTCGCCGGACAAATGGAAACTTATCTGAATGTCCGCGGCGAAGAAGAGCTCCTGAAGGCGGTTTTGCTTTCAATGCAGTCATTATTCACCGACCGGGCCATTTTTTACCGCGAGCAGATGAAATTCGACCACCTGAAGATCGCTTTGTCTTCGGGTGTCCAGCAAATGGTGCGTTCGGATTTGGCTTCGGCCGGAGTGATGTTTTCGATCGACACCGAAACCGGATTTCCGGACGTGATCTTGATCAATGCGAGCTGGGGTTTGGGAGAAAGCGTGGTCAAAGGCCGCATCACGCCGGATCAATATTATGTTTTCGAGACGACCCTCGAAAAAGGATTCAAACCGATTGTCAGCAAAGTCTTGGGAAAGAAAGAAAGCAAGCTTGTCTACGGTTCCGGCAAAGAAGCCACCAAAGAAGTGACCACCTCGATCGCGGATCGCGAGAAATTCGTCTTGACGGACGAGGAAATTTTGACTTTGGCCAAGTGGTCCAATCTGATCGAAAAACATTACGGTCGACCCATGGATTCCGAGTGGGCCAAGGATGGCGTCTCGGGCAAACTTTACATGGTTCAAGCAAGGCCGGAAACGGTCGAAAGCCGTAAGGATGTCGGCATGCTCGAAGAATACGAACTCGATCGATCCAAAAAGCCGGAAGAGCTTGTTGTGGGACTCAGTGTCGGCGCCAAGATCGGTCAAGGCAAAGCTCATGTCATCAAAAGCGTCAAAGAAATAACTTCTTTTAAGGAAGGTGAAGTTCTGATCACGAGGATGACCGATCCGGATTGGGTGCCGGCGATGAAGCTCGCCGCGGCCATTGTCACGGATTACGGAGGCCGGACCGCACACGCGGCCATTGTTTCCCGCGAACTCGGCATTCCCTGTATTGTCGGAACCGGCAACGCCACTTCGATCATCAAGTCCGGAGAGCCGGTGACCGTCGATTGTTCCGGGGGCGAGGCCGGTCGAGTCTACAAAGGACTCGTGCCTTTCAAGATAAAGAAAACCGATGTTTCCAGAATCCGAAAGCCGAAAACTAAAATCATGATGAACGTCGGAGAACCGGGACAGGCTTTCGGGTTGAGTTTTATCCCGAACGACGGCGTGGGCCTTTGCCGCGAAGAATTCATCATCGCTTCGGACATCGGCATCCATCCGATGGCGCTCATCGATTACGAGACTCTGAAACGCCGAAATGATCCGAAAATAAAAACGATCGTCAAAAAAATCGATGAGAAAACAATCGCTTGGAAGGACAAACCGAAGTTTTATGTCGACAATTTGGCTTTCGGCATCGGAAAGATCGCTTCGGCTTTTTACCCGAAAGAGGTGATCGTCAGATTTTCCGATTTCAAAACAAACGAATACCGTTCGCTTATCGGCGGAGAGCTCTACGAACCCGAGGAGGAAAACCCGATGATCGGCTGGCGCGGGGCTTCCCGTTATTACCATCCGGGCTTCGAAAAAGCTTTTATTTTGGAAATCAAAGCCATCAAAAAAGTCCGCGAAGAAATGGGGCTTACAAACGTGAACGTCATGGTGCCTTTTTGCCGCACAGCAGAAGAAGGGAAAAAGGTGATGAAGATTCTCGAAAAAAACAATCTCCGCGGAAGAAAATTCCTGAAGAATTCCGGCCCGAAAATCTACGTCATGTGCGAAGTGCCTTCGAACGTGATCTTGGCCGACGAATTTCTCGAGGTTTTCGACGGAATGAGCATCGGCAGCAACGACCTGACCCAGCTTACGGTCGGCATCGACCGCGACGCCGGCGAATTGCTGCGGGGAGTCGCCGACGAAAACGACGCATCGGTCAAAGCCTCGGTCGCCAAGGTGATCGAACGTTGCCGGGCACTCGGCAAATATATCGGCATCTGCGGCCAGGCGCCGTCGGATTTTCCGGATTTCGCCCTTTTCCTCGTGAAGCAGGGCATCGACAGCATTTCTTTGAATCCGGATTCGGTCTTGAAAACCATGGAGAAAATCAATGATTTTGAGCGAAAAAGAAAGTAGAATCGCGGATATCAAAACGGAAATCATCAAGGATTCCCGCGGAGAAGACACGATCAAAGTGGAAGTTGTCTTGGATTCCGGCGCTTCCGGAGTTTGTTCGGTTCCGCAGGGGAAAAGCAAGGGTAAGCACGAAGCGGTTTACGTTCCGGCGGCGCAAGCCGTGGAAAACATAGAAAAGACGATCCTTCCGGATTTGCGGGATTTCGGATTCAATTTCCAGGAGGAACTCGACGAAAAGCTGATCAATCTCGATAAGACCGAGAACAAATCGCGGCTCGGCGCGAACGCGATCTTGGGGGTTTCGATCGCGTCCGGACAAGCCAGGGCCAAGGATTTGGAAATGGAATTCTGGGACTATGTCCGCGAAAATTACGGAGACGCTCCCAAAAGCACCCCGAAAATCCTGGCCAATCTCGTAAACGGCGGCTTGCATGCGGAAAACAATTTGGATTTCCAGGAATACATGATTATTCCGCGAATGGACAATTTCGCGGAGAGTTTAAAAATCATCCGGGAAGTTTATTCCGGACTCGAGGATCATTTCGGCCCCAAAGCCAAAAAAGGAGACGAAGGCGGGTTTGCGCCGGATTTCGAGAACAACATCGAGCCTTTTCGGATAATCAAAGATACGATCGAAGAACTCGGCTACGAACAAAGGGTGGATTTCGGGATCGACGCGGCCGCGAGCGACGTCCGGATGCCGGTAACGGAACTTTTCGGTTTCTATGATAAACTCAAAAAAGATTTCGACATCGCTTATATCGAAGACCCGTTTTCCGAGGAAGACTTCGAAAATTTCAGGAAATTGGAAACTTTGATCGGCGGAAACACGATGATCGTCGGCGACGATCTCACAACCACGAACGTCAAACGCATGACTTTGGCCTACGAGAAGCAGGCCATCAACGCCATGATCGTCAAACCGAATCAGATCGGATCGCTTACGGAAACCCTGAAAGCCATTAGGCTTTGTAGAGATTACGGCTGGGGAGTGATTATTTCCCACCGGAGCGGAGAAACCATGGATGATTTCATCGCCGATATCGCCTGGGCCGTCGGAGCCGAAGGAATCAAGATCGGCAGTCCGTCCCAGCCGGAAAGGATGGCTAAATACGAGAGATTGTTGGCTATCCAAAACCCCTAGCAAAAGGGGTTTTGATTTGTGATAGAATACGGCTGTGGCCGATTTATTCGCGGAAAAAGAGGAGAAAATATTCAAAGAAAAAGCGCCTTTGGCCGACCAGATGAGGCCGGAAACCCTGGAGGATTTTGTCGGTCAAGACGAGATCATCGGAGTCGGCAAAATGCTCCGGAAGGCGATCGAAGTCGACGAAATCCCGTCGATGATCTTTTGGGGCCCGCCCGGATGCGGCAAAACAACCTTGGCGCGGATCATCGCCAAAATGACCAAGGCGCGGTTTGTCCAGTTTTCCGCCGCGTCGGGGAGTGTCAAGGAAATCCGGGAGATCGTCGCCGGAGCAAAAGAACTCTTGCGGAACAAGAATCAGAAAACCATTCTTTTCGTGGACGAAATCCATCGGTTCAACAAAGCCCAGCAGGATGCTTTTTTGCCGCACGTGGAAAGCGGGGTGATCATTCTGATCGGCGCGACCACCGAGAATCCGTCTTTCGAGGTCAATTCCGCTTTGCTTTCGCGAAGCCGGGTTTTCGTGCTGAAAGCTTTGGAGCCCGAAGACATCGAAGTCATCTTGAAAAAAGCCCTATCCGACAAAGAGCGAGGATTCGGTAACCTGAAAATAAACATTTCCGAAGATTCGATAAAGTTCTTGGCTTCGGTCGCGGATGGCGACGCCCGAACCGCTTTGAACGCTTTGGAGCTGGCGGTCAAATCAGTTAAGCCCGCGATCGGGAAAAAAGGTTTGAAGCCGATTAAGATTGACGACGTCTCGATTCGCGAAGCTTTGCAGAAAACGCATCTTTTGTACGATAAAAAAGGCGAGGAGCATTACAATCTGATTTCGGCGCTGCATAAATCGGTGCGCGGTTCCGATCCCGACGCGGCGCTCTATTATCTCGCGCGCATG
>JAKJEF010000017.1 GCA_022705565.1 Patescibacteria group bacterium | reverse complement strand
AACGCGCTTGAGAATCCGCGTCGACGGAGTTTTGAACGACATCGCGAGAATCAATAAGGATTCCTACGCCCTGATTTTGAACCGGATCAAGCTTTTGGGAGGCCTGAAGCTGAATATTAGGGACGCGGCCCAGGACGGACGTTTCACGGCCCGCGTTTCCGACCCCGGGATCGACGTCGAGATAAGGGTCTCGGTCAATCCGGCGAAATTCGGGGAAACCGCGGTCTTGAGGCTTTTGAACCCGAAAACCATTTCTTTGGATGTTTCGGATCTCGGACTCCGCAAAGACGACGAGTCTTTGATGACAAACGAGCTGAAGCGGCCGAACGGCATGATTTTGGTTACCGGACCGACCGGATCAGGCAAAACCACCACTCTTTACGCTTTCCTGAAGGCTGTTTCCAATCCGGATATCAAGATCGTCACCATCGAAGATCCGATCGAATACCGTCTTCCGGGAATCGAACAGACCCAGGTCGACGAAACAGCCGGTTATACTTTTGAGAACGGTTTGAGATCGATCTTGCGGCAGGATCCGGACGTGATCCTGGTCGGCGAGATCCGCGACGAAGAAACAGCCGAAATAGCGCTTCACAGCAGCTTGACCGGACATTTGGTTTTTTCCACTCTCCATACGAATAACGCCGTCGGCGCCGTGCCGAGGCTGATCGATTTGGGAATCAAGCCCGCGGTCATTGGCCCGGCTTTGAACGTGGTCGTGAGCCAGCGCCTGGTAAGAAGGATTTGCGAGAAATGCCGCGAGCCGCTTGAACCGGATGAAGGCCTTGAATCCCGGATCAAGGAATTCTTGGCGGCATTACCCCAAAAAACAGACAAACCCGAATTCGAAGAAATCCGGCTCTATAGGGCTATTGGCTGCGAAGAGTGTAACAACACCGGATACAAAGGACGGATCGGTATTTTCGAGATCGTCGGATTCGACAAGGCATTCGCCTCCATCATTAACGAAAAAACCACGGAAATTGATATAGAAAAAGCCGCTCTCGAGCGCGGCTTTGTCGGCATCCAGGCCGACGGATTGATCAAGGTTCTCCGGGGCGTCACCACCATCGAAGAAGTGGAGCGTCAGACAGGACCCGTTGACTGGAAGATAGTTTAGAAAACAAAAAATCCGCGAGGGATCGTCGGCAAGCTTTAATAAAGATTAATCTTTCTTTCAAGAATAGAAAGAAAGATTTAGAATTGTTTCGAGGCGTAGTCCAGCCAAAGCCAAACAGGCCAAAAGCTAAAAACAATTCCCATCGCCGAATATCCTTTGCGGATTTAACTCAAGATAGCATATATGGGGGTTTCTGTCAAGAGATGAAAAAAGCCAATCTTCAGCTGTCGAAAAACGACGATTTGAACGTGGATTTGCTTCTTCGGCCGCGGATTTTCGAGGATTACGTCGGCCAGGAAACGATCAAAAAGGCTTTGTCCGTGATTTTGGGAGCGGCGAAGCAAAGAAACGAAGCGCCGGATCATCTTTTGTTCTACGGTCCGGCCGGACTCGGAAAAACAACCCTCGCCCATTTGGTGGCTTTTGATCTCGGCGCCCAAATCAAAGAGACTTCGGGCCCGGCTTTGGAAAAAACCGGAGATTTAGCCGCGGTTTTGACCAATCTCGAACCGCGGGACGTGCTTTTCATCGACGAAGCCCATCGTTTGAGCAAACCGATCGAAGAAGTACTTTATCCGGCCATGGAAACCCGCAAACTGAACATTGTTTTGGGCAAAGGCCCGGCGGCGAGAACGATCTCTCTGGATTTGCCGCCGTTCACCTTGATCGCGGCCACAACCAGGGTGAATATGCTTTCGAATCCTTTAAGATCGCGTTTCGGCGCTTCTTTCAGGCTGGATTATTATTCTTTGGAAAACATCGAGTCGATCATCGAAAAATCGGCGAAGATCCTAGATATCGGCATCGAAGAATCGGGAATCGCGAGACTGGCCGCGGCCAGCCGTTTCACTCCAAGAATCGCGAACCGGCTCTTGAAAAGAAGCCGGGATTTCGCCGAGATGAACAAGATCCAAATGATCGACGGACAAACGATCAAAAAAGTGCTCGAGTTGCTCGATATCGACGAATTCGGACTCGAATACATCGATCGTAAGTTCTTGGGAATCATCGAAAACCAGTTCAAAGGAGGTCCGGTGGGCCTAAATACCCTTTCCGCGGCCCTCGGAGAAGAAAAAGGAGTGATCGAAGAGGTTTACGAGCCATATTTGATGAAAATCGGCTTTTTGAAAAGAACTTCCGGGGGCCGGGTCGTCACCGATGCAGCCAAAGAGCATCTGGCCAGGTTTTAAATGACTGTTATAAGAACCGAATCGTTGGAACAAACCCGGGATTTGGCCGCGGGTTTCGCGGAAAAAATCTCCAAGAACCGGAAAAACAAGAATCGGGCCTTGGTTTTACTCCTTTCCGGAGATCTCGGGTCGGGCAAAACTTCTTTTGTTCAGGGAGCGCTTCGGTATTTCGGGATCAAACGCGTTTTGAGTCCGACATTCGTTCTTATGAAGCATTATCGGATTCCGCGAGCGAAAAACAATATCAAAGACATTTACCACGTCGACGCCTATCGTTTGAAAAGCTTCGTCGATTTGAAAAACCTCGGTTTCGATAAAGTTCTCGAATCCGGCAAATCCCTGGTTTTCATCGAATGGCCCGAACGGCTGCGAACCCGAGTTTTGAAAAATTCTCTTAAAATCAAATTTTCTTTCGGAGAAAAAGAAAACGAACGCCTAATCAAACTTCCGTAAAACCATGCCCGACAAAATATTGCTTCTCATAGACGCCAATTCCCTGATTTACCGGAGCTTTTTCGCTTTACCTCCTTTTACCGCTCCGGACGGCCGACCGACCGGAGCTCTTTACGGGCTGGCCAATTCGCTTTTGAAAATCCTTAAGGAAATCCATCCGGAATACGTTTTGGCGGCTTACGACCGGCCTGAACCGACTTTCCGTGAGCAGGAATTCGAAGACTACAAGATCACCCGGCCGGCAACACCCTCGGATTTGGTAAGCCAGCTCAAGGAATCCAAAGCGATGATGGAGCAATTCAACATCATGACCTACGAAATGCCCGGATTCGAAGCGGACGACATCATCGCCACCTTGACCCAAAAATACAAATCCCGCGACGATCTTAAAATCGCCATTCTTTCCGGAGACCACGACACCCTGCAGCTTGTCGAAGACCCGAAAGTAAACGCCTGGATTCCCCAAAAAGGCGCGAACAACTTCACGGTTTACGACGAAAAAACCGTTATCGAAAAATACGGGGTTAGGCCGGATCAGATACCGGACTACAAAGCTTTGGTCGGCGACAAATCCGACAACATTCCGGGAGTATCCGGCATCGGCCCCAAAACCGCGGTCGGAATCATCAGCGAATTCGGCTCGATCGAGGATTTTTACGGCCTTTCCCCGGCGCCGATCAATTCGAGCTACAAAAAATTGATCGCCGGCAAGCAAATGGCCGTTCTTTCGAAAAGACTGGCCACGGTGAGGCGTGACGTTCCTCTGCCCGAAGTCGATCTTTCGGGACTGAAATTCGGTATCGTCTCCAAAAAAGAATTGATGGATTATTTCACGAGTCTCGGATTCCATTCTTTAGCCTCGAGGCTCGAAATGATAGAATAATAAGGATTTGAACAAAATCTTTTCGCAAATCAAAGAGTGGTGGCGGTCGCCGCAAATGACCGGCTTTTGGTTTTTTCTTTTCGCCGGTATTTTCAGCCTCGTCATCGGACTACGTTATTTTTACGGCATCTGGTTCTGGGTAAATTTCGTCATCGTTCTTATCTCCGGGGTTTTCATTTTCCGGGCCGGACACAGAGCCGCGAGGGAAAGCCGTTTGGCGGCTTTCGGTTACCGCCGGCTCCAGAGCATCGTCTCCAATTTGAGCGACGGCATCGTGAGCTACGACAACAACATGGAGATCACCGAGATGAACGCCGCCGCCGAGCAGATCTTCAATATCGAAAAAGAACTTGTCATCGGAAAGAGAATCTCTCCGGAATGGGGCGGCGATCCGAAACTGAAAATGATCGCCCAGGTGATCTTCCCCTCTCTCGCTCCGACGGTCATAAAAAGAAGCGACCCCGGAGTTTACCCGCAGGTCGTCGACATTTCTTTTGTCGAGCCGGACATCGATCTCCGGGTCTCGACCGACAGGATAACCGGAGAAAAAGGAGAAGTCCTCGGATTCGTCAAAGTGGTCCACGACCGGACAAGGGAAATAAAACTTTTGCGCTCCAAATCGGAATTCATCACCGTGGCCGCGCATCAGCTCCGAACGCCTTTGACGGCCGTGCGCTGGGCTTTGGAAAATATTTCCTCGGTCAAAGAACTTGATTCGGCGACAAAAGAGCTTGTTTCGACCGGGCTTTCCGCTTCCGGAAAGCTCATGAAAATCATCGAAGACCTTTTGAACACCTCGAAGATCGAAGAAGGCCGTTTTGGCTACGAATTCCGGGACATGGATATCGTCGCCTTTCTCGAGGAAGCGCTTTCCGGAGTCCAGGCCATTGCCAAAGAATACGGGGTCAATCTTTATTTTGACCGTCCGGCAAACGGCGTGCCGATAATCGTGAGGATGGATCCTTCGAGACTCGGCATGGCTTTTTCCAATCTTTTGGACAACGCCGTCAAATACAACGTCAAAAACGGCAGCGTCACCGTGAAAATAGAAAGAATGACCGATCGGCCTTACGTCGAAGTGAGTATTACGGATACCGGCGTTGGCATTCCGGCCGAGGACATGCCCAAGCTTTTCAGCAAGTTTTACCGCGGAGCGAACGTGACGCGTGACGAAACCGACGGCACCGGACTCGGGCTCTACATCGCCAAAAACATCATTTTCCGCCACGGCGGCGGCATCCAGGCCGAATCGGTTTTGAACCGAGGCACCACTGTCCATGTTTTCCTGCCGACCGATCCAAAACTCATTCCTCCGAAAGAAATCATCTACGGCGAAGAATAAATCCTAAATAATGCCCGAACTTCCGGAAGTGCAGACGGTCGTCGACGATCTGAACAGAAAAATAAAGAATCGGAAAATCACAGGTGTCTGGACAGACGCCCGGAAAATCGTAAGAGGATCTTTTCCGGATTTCAGGAAAAGCGTTATCGGCCGGAAAATCTTGCGCGTCGAGCGTCGGGCGAAAAACATCCTCATTTATTTTGATTCCGGGAAATTGATGCTGACCCACCTCAAAATGACCGGCCATTATCTTGTCGGCCGCTGGGATTTGCGAAAGCCAAAGCCGACACCCGTATCCGACGGCCGGCTCTCGGAAAAAGTGAACGCCTATATCCACGTGGTTTTTGTTTTGGACGACGGCCGGATGCTCGCTTTGTCCGATCTCCGCAAATTCGCCAAAATTATGTTCGGCGACGTCGACGATATTTGCGCCAGCCTCAAAGACTTGGGGCCGGAGGCGACGGAGATTTCTTTTAAGGATTTCGACCGGCTTTTGGAAAAATCGCGCAAGCCCATCAAAAAACTGTTGATGGATCAGAATTTGATCGCGGGCATAGGAAACATCTATTCGGACGAAATTCTTTTCGACGCCAAAATCCATCCCCTGTCTTTGGCCAGCTCTCTTAATCCGGAACGAAGAAAAAGACTTTATCGTTCGATCAAAAAAATATTAAAGAAAGCCCTTGAGCTCCGCGGCACGTCGGTCTCGGATTTCAGGGACACTTCCGGAGTCGAAGGAGATTACGGCTTGCGGCGCCTGGTTTATCGTAGGGAGGGCAAGCTTTGCCCGGGAAAATGCCCGGGCAAAGTCAAAAGAATCAAGATCGGAGGCCGCTCTTCTTATTTCTGCTCCGACTGCCAAAAGTTGTAAGAAGCTCCGTCTCTTCGGTATCATAAGCTCATGGTTTTGCTTTTTTACGGCCGCGACGCTTTTCGCCGCAAGCAAAAGATCGACGAGATCCTGGGGGCTTACCGCGACAAACGCGGAAACTTGGGGGTTTTCAAAGCCGATTTAGAGGACAATATCGAAGCTTTCGACGAGGCGATCGATTTTCTGAAAAACCAGTCTCTTTTCGATCCTTTGAAAATCGTTGTTTTTAAGAACTTTTCATCGAGCCTTTTCAAGGCCTCGAAAAGAACCAAAGACCTGAAAGAACTGATCAATCTCCATAAAGATTCCAAAGATACCCTGATCTTTTCGGCCGAAACAAAACCGACGGCGGATTTCAAATTCTTTTTCGACGAAGAAGTAAAGTCTCAAGAATTCGAGGAGTTGGACGATGCCGGGATCTTGAAATTCATAAAGTCCGAAGCTCTGAAGCGCGGCCTTAAACTGAAAGACGACCAGGCGTTTCTGATCAAGGAGAATTTCGGCAGCGACACCTGGTCCATCTCGACCGAACTCGACAAATTGGCTTTGTCCGGAGAAAAAATGTTTTTGGAAAAACGCGCCGATATTCCGGAATACTATCAGGCTTTGAATATTTTCAAATCGAATCAATCCCTTGGCCACCGGTTGTGGGCTTTGGAATCCATGCTGAGCGAGCTCAAGGAAGATCCGGCAAGAATCTTCAACAGTTTATCTTACGGCCGGGCGCCGATGGAACAAAAAAAATGGCTAGACTTGCTAGCCGATTACGACGTGGCGGTGAAATCCGGAAAACTAGACTACGAAGAAGTCTTGACCGATTTGGCGATCGACTGAGTCAAACGGGATTTCAAACGACTCGATTTGTTTTGTTTGATGAGATTGGCTTTGGCGGCCTTATCCAAAGTCTTGTAAAGCGACGGCAGATATTGCTTGGCTTCCTCGATTTTTCCGGCGGCGATGAGCTTCCGATGCTGCTTGATGGCCTTAAGAAGCGTTTCTTTTTTCTTCGCGTTTACTTCCCTTCTTTTTTCCGATTTTCTTAAGGCTTTTTTCGCCGATTTGATGATAGGCATATTTAAGCAGGTTCAGAATAACAAAGAACAAAACGACTGTAAAGAGCGGCTGTCTCAAAGGCGTGGCGGTTCCATTGATCGCAATCAACGGACTGATTGCAAAATGGATTTTTCAAAAGCTCCGAAAGCTGATGACTAAGAACCATTAAAAGAATTTCGATAATGATTGATCTTTGATTTGGTTTTGCGAGATTCGATTGTAATCTTTGATATTTAAAACCAAGGAGACAACTTTTACTGTGAGTTGTCAAGAAGGAATCTGTCCGACATAATATGCCGGACAGGCCGCGAACATGGCCGCGTGTCCTTCTCTACTCGGCCATATTTTGACAGCCAAATTATCTTTTATTATATAGGGTTCTTGAATGTCGCTCTTTCACTGTCCGCCAGTTGTGGCCGTCTGACCGGTCATTGTCACGGACATGTGGCCGTGCCTGTGGATAGTTTTAACCATGACAAAAACAAGTGTCCGAGCTCGAAATTTCGTGATTATATCTATCTTTTTACAAGGCGGCTAAAGATCTTCAATAAACACTTTATAAACGTTGTCCACGAGATATCCACAGGCGATTTTCTGGCTTTAACCTCGTTTTTTCCCGCTTAAAAACTTCATGATTTGAACCTAACCTGTTTCTTATGAACACCCGGTCGATGGAGATTTGAAGATCGTGGTTACCCGGCCAATCAAATGGCCAGGTGCCGGACAGGCGGCCATAATGTCCGGACAGTGACATGGCCGTCTCTCGGCCATGTCACTTTGGACATCCACGACAAGGTGGCCGTCTCTGGTTGACCGCGGCATGGCCGTCTGTCATACAGTTTTGGCAGTCACAAGAGAAGGACACGACTAAAAGTGCCCTTTTACGGACAACGTATCAGATGTTTCACGTGAAACATCTGATACAGACCTGTAAAACACTTTTGTTTCACATTTTGATGTAAATGTTTCACGTGAAACATTGCAAACATGATAAACAAGACTTTTTTGCCGAAAAACAGGAAATTCAACCTGTTTTTTGATACAATTGTTTCACGTGAAACATTGTAAACATTTTTGTGAAACAATTTTGTGTGTACAAAATGTTTCACGTGAAACATCGAAAAATCGATTTTTTCAAAAACGTAGATTTTATGCGGCCTACTGGGTTTTTCCAAAAATCGATGTTTCACACTTTGTGTAAACACTGTCGCAAAATATTAAAGAGTGTCAATTTATGTAGATCTGTATTGACAGATCGATTATTTGGGCTTATTTTCGAGCCAGCCCGGACATGCGGTTTGATATGATTTTAAGGTGTCCGGACATGTCCGGGTGTCCGTCTGTCACGTGGACATTGGCCGTGACATGGCCGAGTGGCAGTCTCTATTAAGAGACGGCCATGTGGCCGCGAGTTCGGACATGTCATCTAGCTGTCCGGTCATGGCCGGACAGTGTCCAAGTGTCCTTGACTTACGTGCCAACATGTGGCGGACACGATAGAGCTTGGCTGCCCTACATATATATGTAGGGCCGTAAGAAAAATTCGTAGAAATTATCGTCCGCGATAGGGGAGACTGGCGTTTTTTTTGCAGGGCTCGGCCAAAGATTCTAAAATACAAACGTGGACGAACAATTTCTTAAATACGCGATAGAACAAGCTAAAAAGTCCGTGGCCCAAGGTGGTTTTCCGGCCGGCGCCATTGTCGTCAAAAACCGAGAAATCATCGGTAAAGGCGTCAGTATCGGCAACAAACTCAATGATCCGACGAGTCATGGCGAAATAGCGGCCATCCGATCGGCATGCGAGAGTCTATTAACCACCGGCCTTTCCGGCTCGGTTTTGTACGCCTCGATGCAGCCCTGCTTGATGTGTTTCGGAGCGAGTATGTGGAACGCCATTTCCAAAATCGTTTTCGCGTGTTCGAAAAGCAAAGTCTCCGCCGAATACTACGGCGGAGATTACGATCTATCCGCCATCAATAAAAAACTCACTCGTCCGATCGAGCTTGTTCATTTCACCGCTTTGGAGGACGAATCACTCAAAATCGTCCGTAAATGGGAGAAAACGCTTTCCGCGATTCAAAAACCCTGATTTTTTTGCTATGATGATTTTGTTTTATGCCGGGAATGACTTTTCCTTCTTCTGACCGAAAAAACCGAGATTCTTCCGTTCCTCGCGGGTTCACCCTTGTCGAGCTTCTTGTCGTCATCGGAATCCTGGCGGTATTGTCGACGGCCACGGTTGTTGTTTTGAATCCGGCCGAGCTTTTGGCCCAGGGCCGCGATTCCACGAGAATGGCCGATATTCAAGCTTTGAACAAATCCTTGGGTTTTCTCGAAATAGATTGTTTCGGCTGCACTTTCGGAAGCCCGAACAAAATATACGTCTCTGTTCCGGATTCTTCGCCGACTTGCGACAATCTCGATCTTCCGGATCT
>JAKJEF010000016.1 GCA_022705565.1 Patescibacteria group bacterium | reverse complement strand
TATTAATATCAATCTGATGCGGATGTTTAATCATGAATCAGATTCGTTAGCGGGTGTTTCAACTCGTTATTTTCCTGAATTTCCTTTTTCCGACCTGAAGAACGATTCCCTCGGTCGGAATTTCGATTATCCGGTAGGGATCGTCGATTCTCTCCTCGCCGATGCTCACTCCGCCTTGCTCAATCAAACGCTTGGCTTCGCTCCGGCTCGCGGCCATTTCCGAAGCGACAATAAGATCGACGATATTCATCTTCGGTAAAGCCGACTTAAATGTTTCCATATCTTCCGGAAATTCTTTTTCTCTAAAGACCCTATTAAAATGGCCTTCCGCCGCTTTGGCCGCCTCGAGGCCGTGGTAAAAAGCCGTGATCTCCAAAGCCAATCTCGCTTTGGCGTCGCGGGGATTGCCCACGACAATATTCTCTATCTCTTTTTCGGATAAATCAGTGCAAAGCAGAAAATACTTGAGTACTAGCTTGTCGTCGACGGCCATCACTTTGCCATACATGTCGTTCGGCTCGTCGGAGATATTGATAACGTTTCCCCAACTCGTCGACATTTTCCGGCCGTCCGTGCCTTCGAGCATTTCGTTTACGAAAATATCCTGTTCTTTTTGGCCGTAGTATTTCTGGATCGTCCGGCCGGCCATCAAATTGAAAAGCTGGTCAGTGCCGCCCAATTCGACGTCGGCTTTGATGGCCACACTGTCGTATCCCTGCATCAGAGGATACAGGAATTCGCGCAAACTGATTTCCTCGTGACGCTCGAAGCGGTCCTTGAAGTTCCGGCGCTCGAGCATCTGGAGAACGGAAAAGCTTTCCGCCAGATTGGCAATTTCTTTGAAATTAAGCCTACGGAGCCAGTCATTATTGTTTCTGAACTCCACTTTCCGAAGATCCAGTATTTTCCCGAGCTGACGCTTGTAATCGGCCATATTTTTCTTCACTTGGGTTTCGGAAAGCATGGGCCGTTTAGACAACTTGTCCGAAGGGTCTCCGATTTGGGCGGTGAATCCGCCGATCACGAGAACCACCTTGTGCCCCAAGTCCTGGAATTCCCTCAACTTTCTCAAAGCCACGGCCCGGCCGAGATGGATTTTTTGGCCGGTCGGATCAATGCCGAGCTTTACCCGCAAACGCTTTCCGGATTTCAAGGCTTTTTCCAGATGCTCGCGGTCGATAATCTCGGCCACGCCCCGGGAAAGCAAATTTTCTATTTTCTCCTCGTTATTTGTTCTTTTTGATGATTTCATCGATCAAGCCGTAATCCTTGGCTTCCTCGACGGAAAGCCAGAAATCCCGGTCGCTGTCTTTTTCTATTTTGGCGAGCGGCTGGCCGGTCATCTTGGAAAGAAGCTGATTCACCTTTTGTTTGGTTTTCAGGATCTGTTTGGCGGTGATTTCGATGTCGGTCGCCTGGCCTTCGGCCGCGCCCATCACCTGGTGCAGGAGAATCTCGGAATTGGGCAAGGCAAATCTCTTACCCTTGGCTCCGGCCGCCAAAAGAAAGGCGGCGAAGGAAGCGGCCATACCGACGCAATAGGTCTCGACCGAGGGTCGGACAAGCTGCATCGTGTCGTAAATGGCAAGACCGGCGGTCACCGAACCGCCCGGAGAATTGATGTAAAGCTTGATCGGTTTTTTGGGATCCTCGTAATCGAGAAAAAGAAGCTGGGCAATGATCAAATTGGCCACCTGGTCGTTGATCGGACCACCCAAAAAGACCACCCGGTCTTTCAAGAGGCGGGAATAGATGTCGTAGGCTCTTTCGCCGTAGGTGCTTTTTTCGATGACCGTCGGCACCAGATATTGGTATCCTTCGGATTCGTTTTCTGTGTTTTTAATCATGTTTTTTAATCGTCTTCTCCGACGAACTTCGGAATGATTTTGGTTTCCTCAATTTTATCTTGTTTCAGATCGCTCTCCAAGACCTCGGGCAGAGTGTCTTCGTCTTCGGTCGAGGCGATGCCGCCTTCCTGGACTTCTTCCGGCCGCGACTGCGAGCGGACGTCGATCTTCATTCCGGTAAGCTTGGCGGCCAACCTGACGTTTTGCCCGCCTTTGCCGATGGCGAGACTCAACTGGTCTTCGGCCACCAGCACTTTGGCCTCCCGGCGCGGCAATATCTCCACGCTCAAGACCTTGGCCGGAGAAAGGGCGGCGGCCACGAACTTTTCCGGCTCTTCGGACCATTCGATGATGTCGATCTTTTCCTGTCCTCCGAGTTCGTTCGTCACCGCCATCACCCTGGTCCCTCTTTGTCCGACGCAAGAACCGACCGGATCGACTCCCGGAACTTTGGAAGCGACGGCGATCTTGGTGCGACTGCCGGGTTCACGGGCCACTCCTTTTATTTCCACGGTTCCGTCGTTGATCTCCGGAACCTCCAATTCGAAAAGCCTGTTGATGAAGCGCGGATGCGACCGGGAAAGAATGATTCCCGGCTGGCCGCGGCGGTCTTCCTGGATGCTCAAGACATAGAACCGCATCCGGTCGTTCACCCGATAATGCTCTCCGGGAATGGATTCGTTGCCGAACATGATGCCCAAAGCCTTGCCGATTTCCACGTAAACATTGCCTCTCTCGAAACGATGGATAATGCCGGAAACGACTTTGCCTTCCTTGTCTTTGAATTCCTGGAGAAGCATGTCTTTTTCCGCTTCGCGGAGCTTTTGGAGAATCACCTGTTTGGCGGCCTGGGCGGCGATGCGGCCGAAATCGGTTTTGGGTTCGAGGGAGAACTCCAAATTGTCGCCGACTTTGACCTCGGGATTGACCTTTTTCGCCTCTTCTATAAAAATATGCCTTTCCGGATTATACCGGGGAAGCTTCGGCTCTTCGTCTTCGGTTTTCTGTTCGATCGACTGTTCTTCCTGATCTTCGTCGGAGACGATTCTCACGGTGCTTTCATCAACCACCTCCTTCACCTGCCAGAAATCCATTTCTCCGGATTTCTGGTCGAGCTTGGCTTTGATGATCTCTCCTCTTTTGCCGTATTCCTTACGATAGGCGGCGGCGATCGATTCTTCGATGACCGAAATTATTTTTTCCGGCTCGATGCCTTTTTCCTTGGCCACCTGACCGACGACCGTCAACAGTTGCTTTAAGTCCATTTTGTTTTTTATGTTTTGTCTCCGAACGAAGACTTTATCTTATTTTACTTTCGCTCGTTTTATTTATAAACCCCCGCAGAGCGGGGGTTAATGTCAATCAGTATACTCGTCGAATTACGTTTGTCAAGTTAAATCCCGAGCCTTCTCACCGCTTCTTTGATGGCGTCGTAGGAAGTGGTTATGACCCAGTAGGTGTTTTCTCCGGATTGGAAAAACCCGTATTCGATCCTTTGAGAATTGGATCCCCTGGCAAAACGGACAAGCTTGGTCGGATCGATGCTGCTGTCGTCGAAACTCCCGAAATTGCCGGTGTCGGTCAAAAAGAGGTTAGCGAACTGAGAAGATCCCTCAAATCTGGTGCCGATGGCTTCGTAAGTATCGGCCGAGATTCCGGGCCTCACCCGGGCGATTATTCCCGGAAAAGGATTGGAAGAGGCGCTGTAATAAACGAACGGGGTGAAATCCTCTTCGAAATTGGCGACCAAGTCCGGTTCCGGAATGTCTCCCGGAAACACGGTGTTGAAATAAATAGGCAAAGTGATCGGGCCTGCGCTGTCCGAAATCACCGTTTCGATGACGGTTGAAGGCTGGATCATTTCGCTCGGAATCTGGGAAAGCCTTTCTTTGATGTTCAAAAGGCTGACTGTGTCGAGCTGGATATTCTCTGTGCGATCCGGTGCAATGGTGAAATACGAAGTGTGCGCCCTTGTCGGCACGACCACTTCTTCCGGAGGCGGAATAACGGGTTCTTCGACTGGCGTGCAAATTTCGCAAACCGGGCACATTCTCGGCAAAACCACGTATCGGAAAGCCAAGAACACTCCCAAGATAAGCACCAAGCCGACAATGATGGTCGTAAGCCAACGCCTCGATCTTCTCGGAGATCCGGGCTTGGAACCGCCGGCAAGATTCACCACGTCCGGGGTAAAGACCGGTTCGTTCGGTCCGGCCGGAGAAGTCGAAAGAATCTGAGGGATGGCTTCGCTGCCGCCGGTCACGCGCAAGGATTCCGCGTCCGAGGCCATGGTCCTAACACCGATATCGGGAGATGACGGAGGCGGAGGCACCGGAGTGGCCGGAGCCGGGCTTGCCGGAACAAACGGTTGGTTCATCGGCTGCGGCTGACTCGGCTGGGTGAACGAAGCCGGTTGGGGAGGAATATTGAAAGCCTGGTTCACCGGAGCCGAAGGCTGCGGAAACTGATCGGTCGGAGCGGGCATCGAAGCCGGCGTCGATCCGAAAGGAGCCGGATTGAACGACGACGGAGCCGCGCCGAACGGAGGAGTCGATTGATTTTGATTGGGCGACAGATTCGAAGGAAAATTTTGTTGGCTATCCATACACTAATGATAGCACAACGAAAAATTATTTTTGTTTGGATTGTGTGGATAATTGCTTCACCGAGAGAGCGATCTTGCCGTCTTCGACGCGGACCACTTTCGCCCGAAGAAAATCTCCGAGCTTGACGACGTCGTTGATGTTCTTCACGAAGCCGTCTTTGAATTCCGAAATATGGATCATGCCGTCGCGGCCTCCTCCCAAATCGAGGATGGCTCCGAAATCGAGTAATCGGACAACGTTCCCTTCGACGATTTCTCCGACTTCGTATTCTTTGGTCAGGCCTTCGATTTCCGCCACCGCTTTCAAGGCGGCTTCTTTGGTGTCGGCGGCCACGAAAACTTTTCCGGTCTGTTCGATATCGATGGTCAAAGCCTTGGTCCTTTCAATGATGGCGTTGATCGTTTTTCCTCCGGGACCGATGACTTCGCCGATTTTATCCGGATCGATGTGGATGACCATCACCTGCGGCGCGTACGGAGAAAGCTCTTTCGGAGATTTGATGGTCTTCATCATGGCTTCGAGTATCCTTGTCCGCGCTTCCCGCGCCTGGACAAAGGTTTTTTCGACGATTTCCAATGTAACTCCCCAGATTTTCACGTCCATCTGGACGGCATTCACGCCATCGGTTGTTCCCGCCACTTTGAAATCCATGTCTCCGTGGTGGTCTTCCGGACCCTGGATATCGGTCAAAATCTTGTAATCGCCTTTTTCGTTCGACATGAGCCCCATGGCGATGCCGGCGGCCGGTTTTTTGATGGGAACGCCCGCGTCCATCAAGGACATGCTTCCGGCGCAGACCGTGGCCATGGAAGAAGAACCGTTCGAAGAAAGAATTTCGGAAACAACGCGGATGGTATAAGGGAATTCGTCCTGCGTCGGAATCAACGGCCGCAAAGCTTTTTCCGCCAGAGCGCCATGGCCGATGTCGCGACGTCCCGGTCCGCGGTAAGATCCGGTTTCACCGACCGAATACGGCGGGAAATTATAATGGAGCATGAAGCGCCTTTTACCGGAATATTCCATGGTTTCTATAAGCTGTTCGGCTCCGGGCGCGGCCAGAGTGGTCACGGCCAAAGCCTGGGTGTTGCCGCGAATGAAAAGGGCCGATCCGTGGGTCCGAGGCAAAAGTCCGGTTTCGGTGTAAAGATCCCTCACCTCGTCGAGTTTGCGTCCGTCCGGACGCATTTCTTTTTCCAAAATGTTTTTGTGGACCAGTTCGTCCAAAGCTTTGTTGAAGAGAGAGGCGGCTGCTCCTATATCGGTATTGGTGAATCCTTTATCCACGAGATAATCCGCCATTTCGTCCTCGAGCTCGGAAAGTTTTTGCTCGCGATCGGTTTTTTCCTTGATGTAAACCGCTTTTTCCAGTCTCGGTTCCAAAAACTCCTCAACCGCTTTCCGGAGTTCCGCGGCCGGTTCGGCCAACTTAACCTGGGCTTTTTTCTTGCCGATCGATTTGATGATCTCTTTTTGGAAGTCGATCAGCCCTTCGATTTCTTTCAAGGCCGCGGCATAGGCTTCGACGATTTCTTTTTCTTTGGCGTCGTTGCCTTCAAGCTCGATCATGTTGATCTTGCCGTTAAGTCCGGCGACAAAGCTTTCGAATCGCACTTCCGGATTGTCCGTTGTTTCGACATGCGAAGGATTGATAACGATGCGGTCTCCGATTTTCGCCACTTTTACTCCGGCGATCGGACCTGCCCAAGGAATGTCGGAAATTCCCAAGGCGATCGAAGCGGCCATCAAGGCAATGAAATCCGGCTCGTTCACTTCGTCGATCGACAAAATGGTGACGACCACCTGAATGTCGCGGCGGAGTTTTTGATCGAAAAGCGGCCTGATTGAACGGTCGACCAGGCGGCCGGAAAGAATGGCGTCTTCGGAAGGCCGGCCTTCGCGGCGGACAAAACGGCTGCCGATGATCTTGCCGGCGGCGTAGAATTTTTCCTCGTAGTCGACGGTGAGCGGCATGTAATCGATTTCCCGGTCGGATTTGCCCATGACTGTGGTTACCAAGACGGTGGTTCCGCCGTAGGTTGCGAAAACCGCGGCGTTGGTCTGTGCGGCCAAGCGGGAAACTTCGATTTTCAAATCACGGCCGGCGATATTCTTGGTAAAAACTTTCTTGTTCAGTTCCATGTTAGCGGTTTCTTGGTATTGGTTTTTTCGATCTCGACGATCTGAAGGTTATCCGCGGCATTTTTTCCAAGTCGTAAAATCCATCGGCCTCTTCTTTGAGCTTGCCCGAAGCGGTCTTTGAAAAAGCGGCCACTTCCACGGCCTTACCAAATCCCCATTTGAGATAATGGACGAGCGGCAGAAAATCCCCGTCTCCGGTCACGAGGATAATGACATCGAGCGAGTCCGCCAACCTGATGGCGTCGACGGCCATGCCCACGTCCCAGTCGGCTTTTTTGGTGCCGTCCGGGAAAATCTGGATTTCCTTGCTCCGGAGCTCGATTCCGGTTTTTTCCAAAGCCTCGAAAAAGAGCTCTTCCCCGGTCTGGGGATCGCTCGAAACAACATAGGCGATGGCCCGGATCAATTTCCGGCCATCGGTCAGATTCTTGATAAGTTCGGAATAATTAACTCTCGCTCCGTAGAGGTTTCTCGCGGAGTGATAAAGATTTTGGATATCGATAAAAATGCCGATCCTCTGGTCAGAATGTTTTATAAAAGCCATTTTATTTGGCGGTCTTGGCCGCGAGATAATGCTCGAGTTTGCGCCGCTTGCTCACCATTTTGAGCAAGCCCCGGCGGGAATGGACGTCTTTCGGATGTTTTTTCAGATGAGCGGTCAGCTCGTCGATTTGCTTGTCCAAAAGCCCGACCTGAACCTGGATCGATCCGGTGTCGGTTTCGTGAATCCCTTTGGTTTTGACGATTATTGATTTTTTGCGGGGTGTAAGCATAAGTTGTTTTGATTTTCTTAAGATTAACCCGGAATCCGATTTTTTTCAAGGGCTCCGGAAAACCGATAAATGATCTAAAATAAGGATAATGCCTTTGTTTCTAATGACTATCTTGTGGATTTTGTTCTTTTTGACGCTTGCCGCATGGGTCATGACGACAATCGTCCAGATTTTCAATTTTTGGTTCAGTTTGGACAAACGCCGGTGTTTTTATGTACCAAGCAAAGATAAAGGGTTGATCGGAATATTCAAAGAAGAAGTGTCGGCCGACAAACGCTATTTTTACGACCTGGGATCCGGCGACGGCCGAATTCTCCGTTTGGCCAAAAAGGATTTTCCCGATCTGGAAACTGTTGGCTACGAGCTTAATCCGATCCTCTCTTCGTATTCCCGGATTTTGAACCGGATTTCCAAAATAGATATCCAAATTCTCCGGAGCGATTTTCTGGAAGCGAATCTGCAAAACAATTCAATAATCTATATTTTTCTCCGGCCTCAATTATTGCTTGAGCTTAAAAATAGTTTTTCGGCTCTGAAAAACTCCGTCATTGTTTCGCACGGTTTTCCCATTCCTTATCTCGAAAACAAACTGACGAAAAAAGTCTACGGCGAACCTTTCCATACTTATATCTATCGTCTTTGAATCGCATCGTCGCACATTTTGCGACAGACGTGGTAGAATCAATCGATGATCGAGAAATACCTGAAAGACTATCTGGATTATCTCCAGATCGAGAAAAACCGCTCTCCTCGGACCAAAGACGTCTACGAGCGGGCGCTCAAAAAATTCTTCGAGTTTTCCAAAATCAAAAAACCCGCGGATATCACGAACGATAAGATCCGTTCTTACCGCATTTATCTCGCGGAAAAAACCGATCTCAAGAAAAACAGCCAGAGCTATCGCATCATCGCCATCAGGAATTTTCTCCGCTATCTCGTCAAAATGGACGTGAAAGTCGTTTCGCCAGACAGAATCGAGCTGCCGCAGATCCCGAAAAGGCAGATCGACATCATTGAATACGAAGATCTGGAGCGGATTCTCGAAGCTCCGGCCGGATCGACCCTGAAAGCCCTGCGCGACCGGGCCATTCTCGAACTGCTTTTTTCGACCGGGCTTCGCGTTTCCGAACTCTGTTCCCTCGATCGGTATCTCAATTGGAAGCGCGGCGAAATCACGGTTCGCGGCAAAGGAGAAAAACTACGGGTGGTTTTTATTTCCGACCGCGCCAAAAAAGCGATCAAAGATTATCTCGACAAAAGAGCCGACGCCGAGGAGGCGCTTTTCGTCAGTTATTCGAACGGCGGCAATCCGCGCGTCATCGGACGGATAACGCCCCGGAGCGTGGAGCGTTTGGTATACTTTTACAGCCGCAAAGCCGGAGTCTCCCGGAAAGTATCTCCGCACACTTTACGACATCTTTTCGCGACCGATCTATTGATGAACGGAGCGGATTTGAGATCGGTCCAGGAAATGCTCGGCCACGCGAGCATCCAGACAACGCAAATCTACACTCATCTCACGAACAAAACTTTGAAAGAAATCCACGACGCTTTTCACGGAAGGCGGAGAGAATAGAAACTAAAAGTTATTAAATAAAAAACAACGCCGAACCCGAATTTTATTTCGAGTCCGGCGTGGCACGCAACCTTATGGCCGGCGTCGATTCTCTTCCAGCTTCTCAGCCAGATTTTTGGCCGCCTTCATCTCAGCTTCTTCCTTGGTATCACCGTAGCTCTTTGCCAAAGTGTTGGTATGAACATCAAGCGCCTCTGCTTCATAATTGTGATGTGTTGCCAATCCGATTGCCTCAAAAAAAGAAAAACCCGTCTCTCTGCTATGGATAACAATGTCTCCTTCTTTCTTCGACACAGACTTTTCCTCCTTTCTGCTAGTCTCCCCTTATAAAATTATCAGGGGGCAGTTTACGATTTTAATATAAATAATAAGCCCGTTTTGTCAAGCCTTTTCTTCATACTTTTATAATGGTGCCGGGAGAGGGATTTGGACCCTCAAGTCCTTGCGGACACAGCGCCCTAAACGCTGCGCGTCTGCCAGTTTCGCCATCCCGGCTTATATTGATTTATAGCACAATATTGCTTGTTCTCGCGAAAAACCTATAAAAAACCTTGTTTTCCTTGACAAGTCATATTAAATATGATATAATTAATATATAAAAGGTTTAAAGCACCTTACTAAAAGGAGGAGAAAAGAAATGTGGTGGGTTTTGGTCTCGATCATCAGTATCGGATTCATCGGAGCGATAGTTCGTTTTCCGGGTTGGCTAAATAGCCATTCTTGGATA
>JAKJEF010000015.1 GCA_022705565.1 Patescibacteria group bacterium | reverse complement strand
CCGGCCGTCGGGCATCTGGGCGCGTCCGGCGTGGTCGGCGATGTTTTCTACCGGCACGAGTTCGTGGATCTGTCCTTTCCGGTCGATCAGAAAATGCGGAGCGACGTCGTAGTGTTCGTATTCTTTGATGATTCCTTCGACGTCGAACCAATCCCTGCCCCAGGCGTTATACGAAGTGTGAATGACGATCGTGTCGATCTGCCTTGTCGTTTCCAAAGCCGTATTGCCCCAGGCGAGAAGCCGGCGATTGATGTTTTCCGGAGCGTTTTTGTCTTTTTCGACGGTGATGATCCTCGGATTAGTCATAAATACGGCCGCGGCCGTCAAAAGCGCGGCCAAGAGTTTTATTTTCTCCGTTTTTCCGAGTTTCACGTTTTAATTATAACTTTTACGGCCGGGCATTGACATCGGCTTTTCCAAAGATTATTTTTAACGGGTTCTTTCACGTTGAAGGAGGTTAGATCGATGGAAATGGGTTCTTTCGCGATCATTGTTTCTCCAGGAAGCCTCGTCCGATTCGACACCGAATTAGGAGAATATCTATCGTCGCTTTTACGGAAATTCATTAACTCCTGCGACAATCCGATACCGCTTTGGAGCATGACGGTGCCGCCATCGCTTTCCGGCCGGCAAACGAGAGTCTGTGTTGATTGCTTAAGGAGAGAAATATTGATCACGGATAACGATCGGACGCACAACGAGTTCATGAACAGCCGCGCTCCATCAATTTCCAATTGGAAGGAATTCGGAATGCCCCGTCTGATTTTATAATCAGACGGGGCCTCTTTTTTATAATCCCAAGGCCTTGATGATTTTACCCATCAGATTTTCCAGGTCGATCATCGGTATCTGCGGAGGCCTTTGTTCTTCGATTCCGGCTCCGAATACCCGAACCAGGGTCTGTTTTTGGTCCGAATCGACATAACAAGAAGAATCGATATTGTCTTCGTTCCGGCATCTTAAAGAGTAGGTGGTTGTTCGCGTAGGAGCGACGTCGAGAGAACTGAAGGGATTCAGGTTGTCGTAGGTTCTTCCGTCTCCGGATAAAGTGCAGGCCACCGAGGCGAAACTCGGATTGGGAAGAGTGGAATTCCATCGGAGATTGGAATATTTCCTGATTCCTATTTCTTCGGAAGAATAAAGGATTTCCGGAGGGACGGCGGTAAAGGAAACTTCCGGTTTCCCGACAACGCGGATGACGACGCTGTCGGATTGTCTCGAAGTGCCGTGTCCGTTGTCGCATTCTTCCACTGTTCTCGTGCAGGTTTGGCAAATCCTGTTTTCTCCTTCGCCGACGCAATCGCATTCTTCTTCGACGGTTTCTTCCCAACAGCATCTATAAGAGTCCCTGGTGCAAGAAATTCCGTATTCGGTGGTTCTCGAAGGAGAAACCGTGGTGCTTCCGGTCGAAGTGGTCGGAGCCGGCATATTGCAGCTTGTGCAGGAAAATCTGTTGTTGGTGGGAGAACCTTGAGCACAGTCGTCATCGATGTCGATATTCCAGTTAAGACGGGATTGGTTCCCGGTGGAAGTATTGGGAAGACATTGACGGTTGGCTTCCAAAGAAACCGAGATGTCGTTCCCGGAATCTGCGGGCAGATCGCATCCCGTTCCTCCGGAACCCCGGCATACGGCCGTACACTCTTCCCGTTCCGAATAACAGGTTCCGTTTACGGCGTTTTCGCAAGATTCTTCGGAGACATAATTTCCGCTCGAACAATTTCCATCCGGATTACACCAGGAAAAAGTGGTTAGGCTGGAACATTGGGAATCACAATTACTGTTCAAATAACAGGTAGAATTAACGGTGTCTTCGCAAGCCTCCAGACTCGGAAAAGCCTGCTGACTATGGACACAGTTATTGGCCAAAGGAGAGCAGTAATAGAATCTTCCGGGATTGGTGGTTTCTTCTCCGGGAGTACAAGAGGAAGAACAGGTTTCGTAAACCGGATCTCGTCTTTCAAAACAATATAGTTTTTCCGCGTCAACACATTCGTTGTATCCGGTATATTTTCCTTTGACCGATACCGGAGAACAATCCTTACAGACATAGAGATCGTTGCAGAGATAAGAGCATTGTTCCCGGGTGAGGTTATTTCTCAAGGTTCCGAGCTGTAACCAGGTGGAAGCAAGATGTACATCAATGTCTAATTCTTCCAAGGTTCCGTATCTGCAGGTGTCGGGGTCAGGGTGGTAGCAGAAGTTTTCCTGGGGAACAGGATTGCAGATATTCTGGCACTCACTTGGATCAATAACGGCTCCGGACTTCCATTTCATACTACTTCCGGCCGGACAAACTCCTTCGGGCGGAGGGTAGTTATCATTGGTTTCTCCATAGTATCCGACTGAAGAAACCGGATTATTGGTTTGGTTGTTACAGCAGCATTTGTAGAAATCTCCAGCACCTCCGGTGCAGGATCCGGCCCAAAGACCTTGATTACCTGCTAAACATTGGTTGGAAGAGCCTATATTGGTGCATTTGTCGGCGGTGGAGTAAAGACGAGAGGTAATATGGTAAGAATAATAATATTTACCACAAAAACCCGGAATAGATGGCTCTATACATTTTATGATCTCGTATTTACCCCAAGGAAGTAATCCTTCTGCTCCAGACATTTGTAGATTTCTCCCTGCTTGCCCACAAGAAATCCCCGGGCAACCATTGGTACTATTGACGCTGTATGAAGTAGAACAAGTGGTGTATGGCTGACAACCTCGCTGTTCAGCGCAAGGCCTGTTTTGGGTTTGTCTCCACAATTCTAGCTGTCTTTGATACCAGGCTTCTTCATGTAAAGAATCAAGAATATTATCCAATGGAACATACGTCTCTGGAACTTCTTCATACGATATACATTCATCACCCAGACACAGTCTTCCATTTATACATTGAAAATAACTGTCTGGAGGGAAATCTCCTTCGAGACATTGTTCTTGGGCGAAAACTGTTTTAAAAGAAAAAATGCCGATGAGGAAAATTGTTAAAAAGATGATTTTTTTCATTAAGAAAATTATACCATTTTACGGAAAAGAAAAGCCGCTCTCGAAGTCGAGGCGGCTAACGGGTGATAGCTTCTAGAATGGAGGCAACGCTGAGTTCGATGAGGTCGATGTGGTCTGAGTAAATCCCTATACCAATTATCAGATTACATCCTTCAACTCCCCAGTCGTTTTTGAATGGAGAAGGGGAACTGGGCCCCACTGTTCCGAGGATTGTTCCCGATTCAATCTTGACCGAGGTCTTTCCTGAAGCAGCGTCGTAGGTTTCGTTAAGTTGCGTTCGAAGTTCGGCTGTTGGGGTGATGCCGATGAGGATAATCTCATAGACACCACTTTCGATAGTCAAACATGGCTCATCTTGTGGTTTGTTAACAGGAATAACCCATCCTTCTCTTAGTTTTGCCTCCATATCGAGAACAATCTTTGTTCCCGGAGGCAGTTTACAAAAGAGAAGGGCCCCTGCTCCAACTTTTGGGTCGATCTCAATTTTGCTCGGCTCAACATCTCCTTTTTCACTGAAGCTTAGCAGCTTCATCTTCGGCTTTATCGGATCAGGCTTGTCTGGTTCTACTGGTTTCACTGGCTCTGCGGGTTTCACCGGCTCCTCCGCAATCGGATCTTCCGTAGGCGGCTTATTCTCGTCTTTGGGAACAAAGACGAGAATCGAAGTAAGAATGAAACAAAAGAGAATGACGAACACGAAAACCTTCCGAGTTCTTTCTTTTCTCAACCTTGTTCCCTCCTTCTGAAGAATTAGCAGTTGTCAAAGCTAACTGCTTATGGTTTACATATAACACAAAATAAGCCTAATTGTCAAAAAACCGCGATTTTCATCGCGGTCATTGGTTATTTGGTATTTTTCAGTTCTTCTTCCAAGAATTTCAACCAATCTTCGTTTTCTTCCTTATTGGCCTGTAACTTGGCGAGTTCTTGGAGATAACGATCTTTCTGGGTTTCGGCTTGCTTCTTTTCCACGTAGCGGGTGGTGATTTCGATGCGGATCAAGGTCTCTTTGACTTCGTCGATCAGCTCGCTCAATATGTCTTTTTTGGTTTTCATGGGATTCAGTATCCGGTATTGATGTTTATCCGTCAAGCTATATTTGCCCGAGATCGATCGTATAGGTGATCTTTATTTTACTCACAAAGTCCGGCATGTGGCTCACGATAATGGCCGGACCCTCGTAGCGGTTGACGGCGTCGGCGATAACCGGAATGTGCCGGAAATTGATGTGATTCGTCGGCTCGTCCAAAATCAGAAGCCCGGGTTTCTGGAGCATCAGGCGGCAGAAAGTGAGCAAGCCTTTCTGGCCCTCGGAAAGATCGCTGACCTTTTTCTTCAAGGTGTCGGCGTCTATCAGAAATCCGGCCGCGGCCGAACGGAGTTCTTCTTCGCCGCCATTCATCATCACTTCGGCTAAGGATTCGTAGGTGGTCTTCTCGAAATCGAGCGTCGAGAAATCCTGGCGGTAATAGCCGATTTTCACGTTTTCCGCGAGCGCGACGCCTTTGGCTTTTCCGGAAACAATGGCTTCGAGATAAGTGCTTTTGCCGATGCCGTTCGGTCCGGTCAAAAGCAAACGATCTTTTTTCTTCAAAACGATCGCCGGGATTTTTTTCGAGACAAGGTCGCCGTTTCTCGAGCTCGAGATCGAAGAGATTTTGACGATGTCGCCGGAGATGTTTTCCTGCGTCGGAATGGCGAAGCTCCTGATGACGCGGTCGTCCCGCCTCATTTCCACTTTGTTTTCTTCGAGCTCTTCGACTTTTCTTTTCATTTTGGCCGCCACGTCGCGCATGTGCCCGCCTTTCTGGCCGAAGAAATTGGCCTGCTCTTTGCGGTTTTCGATGTCTTTTTCGAGCCTCGCGTTCAGCATTCTTTCGCGTTCGATCCTTTTCGAAATTTCTTCGACGACGTCGAGATAGTTTCCGGCGTATTGTTCCACTTTGTTCGTGAAAACATCGAGGTAGAGAACGCCTTCGGTGAAAGAATTCAGGAAGCCGGCGTCGTGGGAAATGACGACGCAGGTTTTCGGATATTCAACAATGAATTTCTTGAGGCGGCCGATGCCTTCGCTGTCGAGATTGTTCGTCGGCTCGTCCAAAAGCAAAATGTCCGGATTTTGGATCAGGGCGAAGGCGAGCAAAAGTCTCGCTTGCTGTCCGCCGGAAAAGCTACCGACTTTCCGGTCAAAAGGAGCTTCGAGATTGACCACTTTGAGGATTTTCTCTATCCGCGGCTCGATATCGTAGACTTTGGCGGAAAAAGCTTTTTCGAAGAATTCCCGGACCGTGAGTTCGAGCTCGGATCGCGGGATCACCTGGCGGCTAAGTCCCACGGTCGCTCCCGGAGTGACGGAGATCTGGCCGGATTCGGGCTTGAGTTCGCCGGCGATAAGCCCGAAAATACTCGTCTTTCCCGCGCCGTTCTGGCCCATCAGGGTGATTTTGGCCCCGCGGCGCACGGAAAAGCTCGCCTCGTCGAGAATGGGCTTCAAAGCCGAGTATCTGAAAGATACTTCGTCGAACCGCAAAATTACTTCGTTTTTGGCCATAAACCCGTAAAGAATAAGCCAAAAACGGCATTTTTTCAATAGTTTGGCAAGAGAGTCAATCCGCGAGCAGGATTTTCAAAACCCGGCCGATGTTTTCTTCAATTTCGTCGAGCATGCGTTTGCCTTGTTCTTCCACCCGAGTTTTGCTGGAAAACAAAGCCCAGGTATAGATGGCGTGCATGAACCGGTTCCTGTCGGCCATGGCCCGTTTCAGTTCCGGCCGGAGATATTCTTTTTCCGGGTAAAGAGTCAGGAATTCGTCGATCACGAAATTCCAGGTCTTGTCTTCGAGCGATTTTTGATAGATCTCGAAATCCTTGGCGGACCGGCTTTTCTTGTCCGCGATCTTCGCTTTTAGCCAGAATTCGAGCATCTGGATTTTTTTGAAGATGCCGAGGATTTGTTTTCCGTTTTCGTCGAACAGTTTTTCCGCCGATTTTATGTCCATCAGAAAAGTTTTTTCAGTTGTTCCAATACATCCACGGCGTTTTCCGGCCTCGAAAAATGACGCTTGTCTTCGTAGAGAGCGAGATCCGCTCCGAGTTCCGCGGCCAGTTCTTTTCCTTGTTCGAAAGGAATCCTTTGGTCGTCTTTGGAATGCATGACGATGAATTTGGGAGAAAGCTTCTTGATTTCGGAGAGATCGATCTTATGTTCGAAAAAATCAGAATAGCCGAGTCCGCGGACACCGGCGTTTCCGATGTCGTTGCTGAAAGGCGAGACGAGCAAAACTCCTTTTATCGGTTTTCGGGATCGATCAAGATAAAGGAGAAGAGCTCTCGTGCCCAGGCTATGTCCGACGAGGATAACGTCGCCTTTGATCGATTTCATGGTTTTATCGATGATATTAAGCCATTCCTCGATTTTCGGATTGTCTTCGCCGGGCAAGACCGGCATCCGGTAGGGGATGCGGAGCTTGTCGAGCTCGCTCCGCATTTCCGGATACCAGTTGATCTTCGGAGAAGCGTTGTAGCCGTGGATAAAAACAATGGTTGTCATTCAGGAGACATCATATCACAGGCTTAGTGTTATAATAAAAGCGATGGACGAATCCAAAAACGCCGTGGAGCGCGCGAAAATCATCGAAGCCATCGGATTGTCGATGGCAAAGGAAATCGAGCCGCAAGATCCGGAGGTAGTTATTCTCGCGGAAAAATGGACGGATCTCATGGACGAACTCGCTTACGGAAACGGATTGGTGAGGGAAGAACTCAAAGGCATCGATCACGAAAACATCAACGACTTCAGGGAAAGATTCGGAGAAGCCGTGCCCGACGACGAGACGCTCGATTATATTCGCCGGGCCCTCGTGGATTGAATATCTTTTCCGAATTATTTGTTATAATCGATATCAAGCAATGCCCTATAAAATTTTAGGACATACAGCCGATATCCGTTTGTCTGTCGAAGGTAAAGATTTGGAAGAAGTTTTCAAAGACGCGCTCAAAGGAATGGTTTTCATCGCCGGTCCGAGAGAACCGGAAGACTCGAAAGAAACCGCGAGAAAAATAAAAATATCGGCCGGAGACCGAACCGGCCTGCTTGTCGATTTCCTGAACGAGGTGCTTTTCGGGATGGAGAAAAATTACGAGTTCTACACCGATGTCGATTTCAAGGAATTGTCTTCGACAAAACTCGTGGCCAGCCTCAAGGCACGGCCGGCCATCCGTTTCGAACGTAACATCAAAGCCGTCACTTATCACGAAGCGGAAATAAGAGAAAAAGAAAACGGATTTTTGTCGACGACGATCGTTTTCGACATCTGAGCGATGGAAAAATCCGATCTTCGCAAAATAAAGGATTGGCTCTGGGAGATTCCCCGGGAATCGAAACCGGACATGAAAGTTCCGGCGCGGGTTTTCGCGACCGAGAAAATGATCGAAGAGATTCTCGAAGACCGTTCGCTCGATCAGCTCGTGAACGTGGCCGGTCTACCGGGAATCGTGGGCCACGCGGTCGCCATGCCCGATATCCACGAAGGCTACGGATTCCCGGTCGGAGGCGTGGCCGCTTTCGACGCGGAAAACGGCATTATTTCTCCGGGCGGCATCGGCTACGACATCAACTGCGGAGTGAGGCTTCTTTGTTCGGAAGTCGGCCTTCCGGAAATCCGCTCCCGCGTTCCGGAACTGGGAAAAGCCTTTTATCAAGAGATTCCTTCGGGCGTGGGCCGAGCCGGAAGGCTGAAGCTCTCCGACAAAGAACTCGACCAAATTCTCCTTAAAGGAGTGAAGCGTATGGTCGAGCTCGGTTACGCCGATCCCGAAGATTCTTTGAACGCGGAAGAAAGCGGTTATCTTTCGACGGCCGACCCGAAAATGGTCTCGGTACGCGCCAAAGACCGCGGCCGCGACCAGCTCGGCACGATCGGCGCCGGTAATCATTTCGTGGAACTCGAGGAAATCGAGGAAATTTTCGACAAAGAAAAAGCCGAAAAACTCGGATTGTTTTTGAATCAAGTTGTTGTTTTGATCCATACCGGTTCCCGCGGCCTCGGACATCAGGTGGCGACGGATTACATCAAAATAATGATGGCTGCCGCCGCCAAATACGATATCGTTCTCAAAGACAGGGAATTGGCTTCCGCGCCCTTTGGCTCCGAAGAAGGTCAAGCCTATTTCCGAGCCATGTCCGCGGCGGCCAATTTCGCCTGGGCCAACCGCGAATTGGTCTCCTGGGAAGCGAGGCGGGCCTGGAAAAGCGTTCTCGGAGAAAAAACCGGAGGATTGAGGCTTGTTTACGACGTGGCGCACAACATCGCCAAAATCGAAGAGCATCTCGTGGACGGAAAAAAGAGAAAATTGGTTGTCCACCGCAAAGGCGCGACCAGGGCTTTTCCTGATCAGCCGGTTTTGGTTCCGGGAAGCATGGGAACAAGATCCTATCTTCTCTCCGGAGAAGAGGCGGCCATGACGGAAAGTTTCGGATCAAGCTGCCACGGAGCCGGCCGCCGCATGTCCCGCACCGAAGCCAGAAAAACGATCGTCGCCGGAGAATTAAGACAAGACCTCGCGGCCAAAGACGTCGTTGTTTTCGCCGGTTCGATCGCCGGCTTGGTCGAAGAAGCGCCGGAAGCCTACAAAGACGTGGATGAGGTGATCGACGTCATCCAAAACGCGGGCATCGCCTCCAAAGTCGCGAAAATGAGACCGGTGGCCGTCATTAAAGGTTAAGAATTTCCCAATTGTCGCGAAGGATGCGATAATTTCGACATTGACATGAAAGAAAACAAACGCGGCGAGTCGCCGATTCTGATCATTCGCTGGTCCGAGACCTGCAACAACAAGTGCGTTATGTGCAGTCTGAACGGCGGAGACAAGAAAGAGGAATCCGTGGCGTTCGAAAATATCCTGGAACAGCTTCGCGAAGGCCGGGAAAACCGCCACACGAACGTGGAATTCACCGGAGGCGAGCCGACGTTCAGGCCGCGTCTCGACGAAGCCATGGCCTACGCCAAAAAAATCGGCTACACCCAAATTGGCATCAGCACCAACGGACGGATGCTCGGAGACCGTGTTTTCTCCGAAAATCTGGTGAAAAACGGCATGACCGACGCGACCATCGCCCTGCACGGGCCGAACGCGGAAACGCACGAAAAAATAACCAATTCTCCGGGATCTTTCGCGGAAATCTCGGCCGGCCTCGAAAACCTGAAAGAACTTAACGTCCACGTGAGCATCGATTCCGTGCTTTGCCGTTTGAACGTCGACGTTTTCGAGAAAATAGGCGATTTTCTGCTCGAAAAAGGAATCGACAATTGGAGCATTTCCGATCTCGTACCCGACGGCCGCGGCCGGGACGACTACAAGAAACTGGCGGTCGACCCGGAAGATTTGGAGGGTTTCGGGAAAAGGATCTTGCCGGTTCTCACCAAATTCTCTTACGCCGGGATATTCAATTTCTCCCGATGCATTTTTCCGGCCGAACTTCCGCCGAGGATCGTATTTTTCGAGATCAAGAAGAAAATGGAAAACTGGGACATGCAGGGGAAAGCGGGCAGGTATTCCAAAGAAAAAACAGCCTACAAGGATTTTTACAAAAAGCCGTTTTCCGGATGCGATCGTTGCGGTTATCGCGACGATTGCGGCGGATTTTGGACGGATTATCTGAATATCTACGGAGAAGAACCGATTCTGAAAATAGCTCGAGAGAACGGCTTCTCCAAATAGGAAATAGGAATATAAGAATCAAAAACCGCCCCTTGATTTGTCTCGGGGCGGTTTTGTTCTCTTTGTTTAAGCGCGGCTAACGTTTACCGCGGCAGGGCCTTTGTCTCCTTCGACGACGTCGAAAGTGACCGCGTCTCCGACTTTCAAATCATCGAAGGCGACGCCCTTAAGCTCTTTGGCGTGGAAGAAAAGATCCTTGGACTCGCCTTCGCGAGCGATGAATCCGAATCCTCTAGCCGTGAGCGTTTTGATTGTTCCTGTCATATTTGCTTTTTTAACTTCGACCAGCTTTTATTGCCTGCTTTAAAATACTACGTTTCGCGGTTCGTGTCAAAAAGACCCGGTGTAGAGAATCGCGTAAAGCAGGATCAGGGCGGTAAACAAGAATCCGACGGTATATAAAAGAAGGAATCCGGCTTCTTTCTTTTTTTCCTTCCAAATACCAAAGCGTCGGTTTTCCGAAAATAAGCACTCCCATCATCGCGACCGAAATCACGAGGAGCAAAAGCATCATAATCAAGGAGGCGGTTTCGTTTCTCAAGGCGTTTTCTCCCCGGATCATGAAAGCCACCACCAAAGCTATGTATAAAATCACTAGTCCGGCGTCGATCAAGGCGTTTTTGATTGTTTTCTTCATTAATTCATTATAGCAAACAAAACTTCTTGAAGGGTTGCCACGCCCGATTTTTCGTGTTATACTTACAAAAGTAAGGATCTCGCGGTATAGTCGCACCCCGCGAAAAAGAAGATAAAGAAACTATCGACCATACTATGTACAAGTGCGAAAAATGCGGCGCCACTTCCGAAGCTGCGGCCGAATGCTGCGGTGAGAACATGAAGGAAGTCAAAGAAGCCGCCCCGGAAGCTTAACTTTATCATCAGAAATCTCCTCCCATCGAACGGGAGGAGATTTTTTGTTTGCGGCGTGTTAATATTCAACCATGGAACCAAATACATACGAGGAGGCAAGAGGTTTCGCGAGAGTGAAATGCTTTTGCGGTCGCCATTTCCACAAATGGGGTAAAAGGTCCGGCGGATCGG
>JAKJEF010000014.1 GCA_022705565.1 Patescibacteria group bacterium | reverse complement strand
TTTCATCAAAGAGAAAAACGAACTTCAAACAAAAATTGCCCAGATGAAAGAAAATTTGAGACACACCGAAACGAGAGCCGAGAAATGGCTGGAGCTGACAGAGAAAACATTTAACTATGCGACTTACGCACGGGCGGCGTTCCTTAAGGCAAGCGAAATGGGCAAAGCAGGGTTAGAACTGAAGAAGGAAATTTTAATGGCAATCGGAAAAACGCCGATAATACAAGACAAAATCCTCACTATTGAGCCGAATGAGTGGCTCGTTCCTATCAAAAATGAGTATCCTGCACTGGAAGCGGAATACTTAAGGTTAGAACCGACAAAAATGCCGATGGATAAAGCAAAAACAGAGGCTTTAACCTCTGTTCGTGCACATTGGCTCCGACACCTGGATTCGAACCAGGAACCCGCTCCTTACACTTAATCCAATGTTACCATTGGCGTGGACTATATCATTTCCGTTTCGTTGTTAAACGAAGTACGGAATGAGGCGCTTCGACCCCACTTTTTTTAGCGGAGTCTACTCTCTTTCGAGATAGTCTCTACACCTGTCCCGCGATCTGCGGGAATTGGCTCGGGATTATCCCTTTACGGGACTTCCCCGAATTCACCCCATTATTCAATCTCGATTACTCGAGAAGGCTGCGTAATGCCGGCTTCGATTTCGCGATGATAATAATTCTTCGCGTCTGTCGGCATAGATTCTCTTATCCGCCATTGCCTTGATTATAGCAATATCGGAAAGATGGTTCACAGGGAGACGCTCTACCGTTGAGCTATGTCGGAATATTCATTTTTTAAGCCGCCATCTTCGATAAGATAGCGCCTTTATAATAGTAAATTCAACTGTTTTTTTCAATAGTATTTGACATAATCTTTTAAGATGTTATCCTGACGTATCTTTGGAAGGAGGGAGAAAAGTGTGCGTAGCGGGTCCGATGGGTCTTCCTCTCGATGACTATACGTTAGAGAGAATGGGTCCGGCAGAACAGGCCTTCTGGCAAGAACTCTTCGTGGAAGCAAAAAAAGCGATCGAGGAGCTCAATGGCAGAAAACCCTCCGGGATGCCAGAGAAGTTAAAGTCGCTTTACGACCGAGCGCTCGTCGAGTTCGACGGCAGTAAATACTGCCCGATTCAGCAACTTAAGCAGTTCTTTTCCCTGTAACTCCCTACCGCCCGGTCGAAGTACCTTGCCGTTCAATATGAGCGGCGTTTTTTTAATCTAATTATCCCCTTACCTCACAGGTATCGAACCTGTGTTTTATTTTATCCCTGATTTTTTCCAAATCCGGCTTTTTTAAAACGCTTTTCTTATCGTAGTCAAAACCCGCTGTTTTCTTGCTTTGGAACGGCTGAAGATAATATCTTTTCGAGCCGTCGATAATTTCGGCGATCTCCAAGATATCTTCCTCCGAGACCAGACCCGGGACAACCGTTGTCCGGAACTCGTAGTCCGGAGCCGTTTTTACGAGCTCGATGCTTTTTTGGACTTTATAAAAGTCTGTCGGGCAGCCGATGGTTTTTTCGTATTGCGATTGCCGGTTCTTGATATCCATGGCGATGTAATCCACCAAATCCCCGGTGATCAGTTTTTCCAAGGTCTCCGGATGCGAACCGTTTGAATCGAGTTTTAATAAAAATCCCATTTCTTTTACCCGGCGAATAAAATCGATCAGATCCGGCTGGATAGTCGGCTCTCCGCCGGTGATGCAAATTCCCTGGAGCAAGCCTTTTCTCGATTCCAAAAAACTGAACACTTCCGACTGATCGATGATCGGCTGCTGTGGAATCAAGTTCGCAGAAGAAAGCTCCGGATTGTGACACCAAGAACATTTGAAATCGCACCCCAGAGTGAATAAAACGCAAGCCACCTTGCCCGGATAATCAACTAGGGTCGTTTTTTGGATGCCGCCGAAGATCATAACTAAAGCTTAACAAAAGCCTAAGAAAATCAGAAATCGGCCCTGGAGAGTCTAATCCTGTTTGGCTCTCGCCACCTTGAACATTTTCCGCTGGTTGAATTCCTCGCGTTTGCCCTTGTTCCATTGCTGGATCGGACGCAGAAAACCGACCACCCTCGAGTAGATTTCGCAGGGCTGTTCGGTATTGCAATGCGGACAAAATTGATGGTTTCCGGCGATGTATCCGTGGGACGGACAAATGGAAAAAGTCGGGGTCAGGGTGAAATACGGCAGCCGGAATTTCCCGAAAACAGTCTTGATGGTCGATTTCACCGCCTCGCTGTCCGGCAAAGCTTCTCCGAGAAAGGCGTGGAAAACCGTGCCGCCGGTATACTTGGTCTGCAGACCGTCCTGGAGTCCGATGGCCTCGAAAATATCGTCGGTGTAATTGACCGGAAGCTGGGTGGAGTTGGTGTAATACGGATCCTTTTCTCCGGCGGTGATGATATCCGGATATTCTTTCTTGTCTTTTAAAGGAAGTCTGTAAGAAGTGCCTTCTCCCGGAGTGGCCTCCAGATTGTAAAGATTACCCGTTTCTTCCTGGTAAGAGCTCAATCGATCGCGCATGAAATCGAGCACTTCCTCGGCGAACTTGATTCCTCTCTTATCGGAAATACTGACGCCCAAGAAATTCAAAAGCGCTTCGTTCATTCCGATCAGTCCGATCGTCGAAAAATGATTGGCCCAATAGGAATTCCTCAGTTTTTTGGCTTCACTCAAGTAATAACGCGAATACGGATAAAGCCCTTTTTCGATCAAATCCTCCAAAGCCTTTCTTTTTATCTCCAGGCTGGTTTTCGAGATGTCCATGATGCGGCCGAGCCTTTCCAAAAACTCTTTTTTGGTCTTCGAAAGATAGCCGATCCGCGGCATATTGATGGTGACGACGCCGATCGATCCGGTCAAAGGATTGGCCCCGAAAAGTCCTCCCCCCCGCTTGTAGAGTTCGCGGTTGTCCAGGCGCAAACGGCAGCACATCGAACGCGCGTCTTCGGGCTTCATGTCGGAATTGATGAAATTCGAGAAATAAGGAATGCCGTATTTGGCGGTCATCTGCCAGACGCCTTCGTAGTTCGGGTTCGACCAATCGAAATCCTTGGTGATGTTGTAGGTCGGAATCGGAAAAGTGAAGACCCGGCCGGTGGCGTCGCCCTCGACGTAGACTTCGCAAAGCGCCTTGTTGAAGGTGTCCATTTCCGGCTGGAATGAACCATAGGTCTCTTCTTTGTGCTGGCCGCCGATGATTATCGGCATGTCTTTCATATGGTTCGGCACGACCAAATCAAGAGAAATATTGGAAAACGGAGTCTGAAATCCGACGCGCGTCGGCACGTTGCAATTGAATAAGAATTCCTGAAGACATTGCTTCACTTCTTTGAACGTCAGACCATCGTAACGAATAAAGGGCGCGAGATAGGTATCGAAATTGGAAAACGCCTGCGCGCCGGCGGATTCTCCCTGGAGCGTATAAAAGAAATTGACGAGCTGACCCAGAGCCGTGCGCAAGTGTTTGGCCGGACGCGACTGGATTTTTCCGAAAACTCCTCCGAATCCGCGAAGCAAAACATCTCCCACATCCCAGCCGCAGCAATAAGGACCCAGGATGTCGAGATCGTGCACGTGGATCTCGCCGTCGGCCACGGCTTTCCTCACTTCGATCGGGTAAATTTTATTCAGCCAATATTTTTTGGTGACGTGCGAAGCAACGTAATGGTTCAGTCCTTGGAGGGAAAAAGCCATGTTGCTGTTTTCCTTCACTTCCCAATCGACTTCCTTCAGATAGCTGTCGATCAATTCCGAAGCTTCGTCGGTAGCGGTCTTCGCTTCTCTGATCGCCCTCCTTTGTTCGCGGTAAAGAATGTAAGCCTTGGCGGTTTCCGTCAGATCTTCGAGCATCAGGACCTCCTCGACGATGTCTTGAATCTGCTCGACGTGCGGAGCTTCTTTCTTTTTGAAGCGCCGGTTCAAAATTCTCACCACTTTGTCCGCCAATTGTTTTGCTAATTTGATTCCTCCCTGGTCGGTCGCGGTCAAAGCCTTGTAAATGGCTTGCTCGATTTTGGTCTTGTCGAAAGGAGTCGTTTCTCCGTCTCTTTTCGTCACACTCGTCAGATGATTCCGGAACTTTTTTGGCGGCATGTTTTGCTTTGTTTTTGTATTTATTTTTTTGAGGACTTTTTAAGAATGTCCTCTAATTTTACCTCAAACAAAAAACCGGTCTATCTCCAGAAAGCCGGTTTTCATGTGGATAAGTCGAAGGGTTTTCTTTTATTTGCGTTTTTTTCTCAAAAATGTCGGGATATCCCAAATTTCTTCGTCCGCTTTGGCGGCTTTGCCAATTTCCGACTTTTCTTCGCCTGTTTTTTCCTCGGAAATCTCTTTTTCCGGCTTTTTGGGGTCGGAAACCTTCATCATCGGCTCTTCCCGAAGCGGGCTGAACAGGCTGAAAGTCTCTCTTTCGCGGCTTACGAGGCCGTTGAAGCCGGTGGCGATAAGGATTATTTTCAATTGGCCTTGCTTTACCTTCCGATCATGATAGGCGCCGAAGATGATCTTCGCTCCGGAATCGACGTTTTCCGTCACCAGCTTGGCCGCTTCGTTGATTTCGGCCATTTTGAGGTCAGCGCCGCCGGAAACCCCGAAAAGCACTCCTTTGGCGCCGTCGATCGAAAACTCCAAAAGTGGGGAATTGATGGCTTGAGTGGCCGCCTTTATCGCCCGATCGTTGCCGGCCGCCTGGCCAACGCCGACAAAAGCCAAGCCGCCGCTTCCCATGATCATTTTGACGTCGGCGAAATCGACGTTGACGATTCCCGGGATGGAAACGATCTCGGAAATGCCTCTGACCGTATTTCTTAAGATCTCGTCGATTTTGATAAAAGCCTTGGTGATCGACGTATCGTTGCCGATGATGCTGAAAACCCGATCGTTCGGAATGACGATCAAAGAATCGACTTTATCTTTCAGTTTGGCGATACCCTCTTCGGCGATCCTGATTCTCTGCGATCCTTCGAAGGCGAAAGGCTTGGTGACAATAGCCACGGTCAAGATGCCCATTTCTCTCGCGATTTCGGCGACGACCGGCGTGGCGCCGGTGCCCGTGCCTCCGCCCATGCCGGCGGTCAGAAACACCAGATCCGTGTTTTGGAGAGCCTCGGCGATGTCCGAACGATTTTCCTCGGCCGCCTGCCTGCCCAAATCCGGATTCATGCCCGTGCCCATTCCCTTGGTGAGGCTCCGGCCGATGTTGATTTTTTGTTTGGCCTCGCAGTATTCCAAATCCTGGGTATCGGTGTTGATGGCCACGAATTCGACTCCCCTGATGAAGTCTTCACTCATTCTCGTCACGGCATTTCCGCCACCGCCGCCGATGCCGACCACCTTGATGTGGACGAAAACCGGAACTGTTCTCGATTTTTTTTGTTTGGACGTTGCTTTTCGCTTCTGCGTTTTCTTTTTCATTCGGGTAAGAGGTTCTGGAATATTTTGACGATCAGGCTGCCGCTTGGCTTGGATTTTACCCTGCCCTGGTCTTTGCTGCAAAGGACCAGACCCAAGGGCACGGACCATTCCGGAAGCTCGAGATATTCGGCGAGTTCGTTCGTCGCCAACTCGAAATACGAGGCCTGCGGCAATCCGATCTGGGTGGAAAGCTTGAGTTCCTGGCGGGACAGATCGACGATTCCCGGCATTTTCGCTCCGCCGCCGCAAAGAACCGCTCCGGCAGGCAGACGGCCGGATTTACCGATCAGTCGAAGCTCGTTATTCACCAACTCTAAGATCTCCTGAATCCGCGATTCTATGACCTCGGCGATGAATTTCCTGGAAGGCGAGCCGGTGACGGTCAAATCTATTTTCTTGAGATCGATGGTATCGCGGCTCGAAACCTCTTTGGAAAGGGCGTAGCCGTAAGCGAGTTTCAGTTTTTCGGCGGTTTCGACCGGAATTTTCAAAGCGATCGCCAGGTCGTTCGTGATGTGTCCCGCTCCCACCGGAAAAATGGCCGTATGTAAAATCTTGTCCTCCTCGTAGATGACAAGGCTGGTCGTTCCGAAACCGATATCGATCAAAACCACGCCGAGTTCTTTCTGGTTTTTGGTAAGAACCGATCTCGCGGCCGCCAAAGGATTGAAAACCAAGCCGCTGATGCTTCCCCCGGATATCTCCACGCATTTTTGGAGATTCTTCAGGGCCGGCGCAAAAGCGTCGATGATCATGCTGGAAACTTCGAGCCGGGCGCCGATCATGCCTTCGGGATCGCGAATATCGTTCACGCCGTCGACCACGTATTCTTTGGTGATCGTATGGAGAATCGTCCGGTTTTGGGGAATGTTGATCGCCTGCGAAGCCTTAACCACGCGCTCGATGTCGTCTTCGTGGATCTCCGAATTGGCCCGGGCGACGGCGACGATGCCGCGGGAAACCTGGGACCTCACGTCGACGCTACCAATGTTTAAAAAAATGTTTTTGACGCTCGATCGGGAAAAAGTCTTCACCTCGTTTAAAACTTCGGCCACGGATTTGCAGACTTCATCCATTTCCACGACCGATCCCCGGCGCAGTCCGGAAGAAGGCCGGGTGAATCCGGCGATGACTTTCATTTTGTCGTTGCGGGCTTCGGCTAAGACCGCCTTGATATTGGCCGACCCGATATCCAATCCTAAAACCGTGTTTTGAGCCATATTTATGGTTCCAACAATCGGCGGGCCAAATCCCGCTCCTTGTTTTCCATTTTTATTTTATCATCTTTTCGCGTATGGTCATACCCCAAAAGATGGAGCAACCCGTGGATCAGCAAACGGTCGATATCTTCTTTGTTTTTCTCGATATATCGCGGCGCGAGATAGATTTCGCCCAAAACTTTCTTGTCGGTTTCCGGATGGGGTATTTGGGGTTCGATAAAGGACAATACGGTCGTCGGCTTGTCTTTCCGTCGGTATTTAAAATTAAGCTCCCGCATCAGGCTGTCGGAAATAAGATAAACAGAGACCGACGTATCCGGTCGGCGCATTAAGATAAGCGCTTCCTCGGCCAAAGATTGCAGTCTTTTTTCCAAGGCCATTATTCGCTTTCGATTTCGAGCAATGATTTGATGACTTCCGCGACAACTTCTCCCGCGACTTGACCCCTTAGCTCCTTCATCACTTCTTTCATCACCAATCCGAAATCCTTGGTTCCGGCGGCGATCACTTTTTTCACTTTTTCTTCGACGGCTTCGCGGCTCATTTCCGGAGGCAGATACTGGTTGATGACTTTGAGTTCGCGTTCTTCTTTTTCGGCCAAATCGTTCCGGCCTCCTTTACGATAGAGTTCGATCGATTCTTTTCTTTTTTTGGCTTCTTTTTTCAAAACAGCGATTTCCTCGTCGGGATCGAGCGGCCCCGATCCTCCGCGGCCGCGCTTCGCGATCTCTTCGTTGTGGATAGCGGACATTAGTAAACGCAAAATGCCGACTCTTTCCGTATCGGCATTTTTCATACTTGATTTCAAATCCTCTTCTATGGTCGGCAAAATAGCCATGGGATTACATCAAGCCGAGTTTTTTCTTTTTTTCGATATCTTTTCGCTTGCGCGCTTTGTAGAGCGCGGCCACCCGCTTGGACCGCTTGTTGGCGTCCCTCTGTTTGAACCTTCTTTTCTTGGTTTCCTGAATAACGCCCGACTGCTGGATTTTCTTTCCGAAACGGAAAATCAGCGATCCGGCCGATTCCCCTTCTTTTTTTCTGACGATGATGGCCATTGTTTATGCGTTTAAAATCTTGTTCTTTGTTTCTTTAAGACTTGCGGTCGGCGGAAAATGGACCACCGAGTGGAGCGACCCTCCGCCGTCCGAAGTATATCTCGGAATGACGTGAATATGCAGATGATCAATCGATTGCCCGCTGATTTTACCGTGATTTATGCCTATTGTAAACCCCCGGGGATGCAGGGATTTTTCGAGCATGGCGGTCACTTTTTTCACCGCCGCGAAAACCGGTCCGATGGCGTTATCGTCCAAGTCCAGGATGTTTTCGGCATGTTTTTTGGGAACGATCAAAGTATGGCCTTCGGTTAAAGGATTGACGTCCAAAAAAGCCGTCACCCACTCGTCTTCATAGATGATTTCTGACGAGATCTTCTTGGCCGCGATTTTGCAAAAAAGACAATCCATTATTGTTTCCGCAATTTTTCCTTGAGGGTATCGTTGATCTTTTTCAGGGGAACGGTTTCCTGACTGCCGGTTTTCATGTCCCGGATGATGACGCTTTCCTCGTAAACTTCTTTTTGGCCGATGATGACGCTCAGCGGCGCGGCTTCTTTGTCGGCGGCCTTGAGCTGGGCCTGAAGCGAATCCTTGCCGAGAGCCGCGGAAACCCTGATGTTCTCCTTACGGAACTGCTCGATCAGGGCAAAAGCCTTTTTCTTGGCCAGATCGCCGACGTGGATGACAAAAACCTTATCCGTTGTTTTCCGCAAAGGCAAGAGATTGTTAGTTTTGACGACATCGATGATGCGCTCTATGCCCGCGGCCACTCCGACCGCCGGAATCGGCTTGCCCGAAAGGATCTCGCCGAGATAATCGTATCGTCCGCCGCCCATCAGGGCCAGATCGCTTTGATCCGAGAAAATCTCGAAAACCGTGCGGCTGTAATAATCGAGTCCGCGGACGAGATACGGATTCAGGCTATAGGGCAAAGCCACCTCGTCCAAATACTCGAGAACGCCTTTCAGGTGCTGCCTGCAGGCGAAGCAAAGATTATCGAGAATGCTCGGCGCCTGGGCTTTCAGGGAAACGCAAAGGTCGCTCTTGCAATCGAGCAAACGCAAAGGATTTGTTTCCAAACGGCGTTCGCAATCTTTGCAAACGACTTTATTTTTCTTCATCGCGGCCATTTCTTTCCGATAGAAATCCTGAAGTTTTTTGCGGTAATTCGGTCGGCAGACCTTGCAGCCGATGCTATTCACCTGGATGGCCAGGTTTTTCAGTTTCAGCGATTCCAAGAACCTCGATCCGGCGACGATCACTTCGGCGTCGTAGATCGGATCTGATTCGCCGCCGATCGTCTCGAACCCCATTTGATAGAATTCGCGGTAGCGGCCGGCCTGGGGATTTTCGTGCCTGAAAGCCGGCCCGAAATAATAAACTTTGAGCGGTTGGCTGACGCGGCTCAATCCGCGTTCGATATAAGCCCGCATCACCGGCGCCGTCATTTCCGGCCGCAAAGCCAAATGGTCGCCGCCGCGGGTTTTCAGAACATACATTTCCTTTTCGACGATGTCGGTCGATTCGCCGACGCTTCTTATGAAAAGATCGGCGTTTTCGAGGATCGGCGTTTGGATGCGGTCGAAGCCGTAAAACGAAGCCGTGTCTCTCACTGCCTGCTCCACCTTTTCCCAGTACCAGGCGTCTTCCGGCAGAATGTCGTGCATTCCTTTCGGAGCTTGAATAACCGTCGATTTGGCGGTTTTCGCGGATTTGGTTTTTTTAGCGGAGGTAGCCACTGGAAAAGCTTTGTTCTTTCAACGAATCCAAGAATTGAAGCGGCCAAAGCCGAAGCTGGACCAATCCCACTATCTTTTCCCTCTCGAGCGGACCCCAGTTCCGGGAATCGAAGCTCATGATCCGGTTGTCTCCGAGCACAAAGAATTGATTTGCGCCGAGGGTGAATTCGTTTTGTTGGATAGTCCTCGTCGCCATTCCCTGGGAAAGATATTCTTCTTTTAGCTCGACGCCGTTCACGAAAACTTCTCCGTTTTCGACGACTATCGTCTCTCCGGGCAAGCCGATGACCCGCTTGATGTAATATTGTTTTTCTTCGGTCGGAGCGTGGAAAACGATCACGTCTCCCCTTTCCGGCTCCTTGAAACGGTAAGAAATCTCGTCGACGAGAAGAAAATCCCCGTCGTCGAAGTTAGGTTCCATGCTGGCGCCCTGGACCAAAAAGGGCTGGGCCAAAAACTTGAAAGCGCAGGCGATGATAATGGCGATCGCCGCCACTTCGAGGAACTCCCAAACGGCTAATAATTGCTTCATCCGTCGCATTTTAATACAATTGACGCTGATGGGCAAGCAAAAGATCGTTTTCGGATTGGGTAATCCGGGGAAAGAATACGCGAAGACTTATCACAGCGTGGGAAGGATTTTTTTGGATTTCCTGAAAAAGAAAATAGATCAAGGAAACGATTGGCAAGCCTCGAAAAAAGAAGGATTCGAATTCGTAAAAACTCCGGGGATGATTCTCGTGAAATCCCTCGGATTCATGAACGACTCGGGAGTCGCGGCCGCCTCGATCGTCAAACATTCCCGGATAACGGCGAAGGATTTGATCGTCGTTCACGACGATTCCGATATCAGCCTCGGTTCTTACAAATTTTCCGTCGACAGGGGTTCGGCCGGGCACAAAGGCGTGCAATCGATCATCGATTGCCTGAAAACGCCCGCTTTCTCGAGGATCCGCATCGGCGTAAGGCCCACGAACCAGAAAAAACAAGCCGGAGACTTTGTTTTAAATCAGATTTCCAAGCGCGATGCGGAAATTCTCGACAAAGTCTTCCTAAAAATTCTGACTCGTCACTTTGAAGCTGACAATAAAAGTGACTGATCCGTCCGGATCAACCACCAGATTGGCAAGCGGCTGTTCGACGCTTTGAAGCTGGGGAGCGGCTTTCAGTCTATCGACAAATCTCCTCGACATATCGAGTGACGGAGAAGTGGCGTTCAAAATAACCGTGCCGCTGACCGGCTGGGTGGAGATTCTCAAAATAGTGGCGTCATTGCCGGCCAATTCCCTAATCCTCCCGAAAAACGGAGAGATGACCGTTTCCCGAACTTTGGCGCTCGCCACCAAATTGACCAAAGCGTTGAAGCTGTCGGCCTGGGCTTTGAGTTCGGCGTATTCTTGATTCTCGTTGATCGGAAAATTGATCGTCTGGCTCGCGACAAGGTCTTCCTTCACCCGGCGCAAAAGCAAATCGCTTCCGCCGTAGAGCACCGCCAGAAACGAGAGGACAACGAGAAAAGCGCTTCGCCAGGCCGAGGCCAGGCTCAAAGACTGCTCCTGGAAATATTCTTCCCTGACGCTCACGGCGTTCAAGCTGATGAACTGGTCTTTCGAGCGGGGCAAAGCACCCCTGATGGCCGACCCCAAAGCCGATGCCCAGTCCGCCGGCAATCCGGCGGAAGACATCAAAGAAAATTCCTGGCTGTCGAGCCGGGGAAACCGTGTTTTGATCGAAGCGGCGATTTTGGCGCCGAGGCCTTCGGCCACGACGAAAATCTTGGAAATGGACGTGCCGAACCTGGCGGCGGCGAAGTTCAAAACGCGCTCTATTTCCGTAAAAATGGCCTGCTCCAAATCGACAAAGGCGATCTGCCGGCCTCCGGAGCCCACGGATTTCCAGGAGTAAAAATAATTGAAATAAAGATTGTTGTTCTTGATGATGGCGAAGTTCAACCCGTCGGCGGCGACAACCAAGGCGACGTAAGCGGATTTCGGGTCGGTCAGTTTCAAATAATCCATCGCCCTCACCATGCTCAAACTCTGGAACTCGACGGCGATCGGGCTGAATCCCGATTCCCTCAAAAGAGAAAGCCAATCATCGACGATGTTATTCGGAATAAAAGCTCCGAGAAGCTCCAGTTGGCGGACGCCGTTCGCGGTGATCCCGACGGACTGGTAGCTGTAATAAGACTGCTTCAAATCTATCGGGGAAATCATTTGAAGATTCAGAACAGCCGCCTCTTCCAAAGCTTTTTCCTCCAAGTTGGGAACGTTGAAAATCCTCGAATAAATCAAATTGTCCTGGAGAGAGACGACGACGTTTGTCCGACGATCGCCGCGCGGAGGAGCGATGTAAGATTTCAAAG
>JAKJEF010000013.1 GCA_022705565.1 Patescibacteria group bacterium | reverse complement strand
CGGGAATCGAACCCGCGTCTCAACCTTGGGAAGGTCGTATATTGCCACTATACTAATCCCGCTTATTCCCCTTGTTTGGGAACGACGATGATGGACTTTTCTCCGGGGAACTTGTAATTGAATCTCTCCCGCAAAGCCTTCAAAAGGTTCTCCGGAATGCTCAAATAACTCACCTCCGCCTCCAGTTTTTCGTTTTCTTCCCGGAGCGCTTCGGCTTTGGTCTTCAATTCGCCGTAATTGTTCTTGACCCCGACATAAGCCTGATAAATGCCGTAGAGCTCAAAACCCGCGGCGAAAATAAGCGCGGCCAAAAGCACGGTGATCGCGATTTTCCACATCTCGATCGTATTTTAACCGAGAATTATTTTTTCAACAATTCCTTGAAAATCTCCGGCGAGATGGTCACCCGGCCCGATGCCTGGAGCCTCTTTTTTCCGGCCTGCTGTTTTTTCCAAAGCTTCATTTTGCGGCTGCGGTCTCCGCCGGTTTTTCCGAAATAACCAAGCTTCTTTTGTAAAGCCGGAATGGTTTCGCGGGCCACGATTCTGCTCCCGACCGCCGCCTGGATCGGTTGGGCAAAAAGCTGTTTCGGCAGGAGATTCTTCAATTCTTCGACGGTTTGTCTCGCCACATGGTCGAGTTCGTCTTTGTAGACGATCCTTGTGAGCCCCGGGACGATTTCGTTCGCCACCAAAACCTCCATTTTGGCCACTTCGGCTTCTTGCCAGCCGGAGATTTCGTAGCTGAAAGAAGCATATCCCAAAGACACCGATTTCAAGCGGTCGTCAAAGTCGGAGATCAGTTCGGATAACGGCATGGTGGCGGAAATGACGATCCGGTCGTCGATCACCTCGGTGCCGACGATCTCCATCCGGAAAATGTCTTTCAATCCCAAGATCCGGCCGAGGTAAATCTGGGGAACGATGATCTTTAGACTGGTCACCGGTTCTTCCGCCCCGAAATTATCATCCGGAAAATCCTTCGGGCTTTCCACGAGCTTGACGCCGGATTTGGTTTTGACGCGGTAAGCGACCGATGGAAAACTGGCGATGACCGGAAGATCGAATTCGCGGTTCAGACGTTCGGTCGCGATTTCGAAATGGAGTCTTCCCAAGAATCCGGCTTTGAATCCCCGACCTAAGATCTCGCTGTAATCCGGTTCGACCGATATCGAAGAATCGACCAGGCGCAATTTGTTCAGGGCGGCTTTCAGGTCATCGTATTTGTCTCCCTCGTCCGGATACAAAGAAACGAAGACAACGGGCTTCGGAGGGTTGTAGCCTTCAAGCGGTCGATCGCCGATGGTGTCTCCGATTCTAAGCACGCCCGGGTCTTTGATGCCGGTGGCGATATAGCCTATTTCTCCGGAAGAAAGTTTTTCGGTCGGCTTGAATTCCGGAGAAAAGATGCCGACCTCTTTGATGTTGAATCGCCTGTCGGCGGCCATAAGGCTCGATTCTTCTTTGGCCGAGAACTCGCCGGAAAAAACCCGGACATAGGCGATGATGCCTTTGTGGTCGTTGTAAACCGAATCGAAAATCAAAGCTTGCTTGCCGCGGTCGCTTCGCGGCGGAGGCACTTCTTTGGCGATTCCTTTCAAAAGTTCGGCCACGCCTTCGCCGGTTTTTCCGGAAACACGGTAAATCCTTTCCGTAGGCTCGTTCAAAAGATTGGCCAGTTCTTTCACCTTTTTTTCCAAATCCGGCGGATTCAAGTCGATCTTGTTGAGGCAGCCGATGATTTTAAGTCCGGCTTTGCGGGCCGTCTCGAAATTGGCCAAGGTCTGCGCCTGGATGCCCTGGGTGGCGTCGACCAGGAGCACCGCGCCTTCTACCGCTTTCAGGGCGCGCGATACTTCGTAGCCGAAATCGCTGTGCCCGGGCGTGTCGATCAAGTTCAAGACATACTCTTGGTCAGGCTCCGGACGATAAATCATTCGGACCGGCGTCATTTTGATGGTGATGCCCCGCTCCCTTTCCAAATCCATCTGATCGAGATACTGGGGACGCATTAGTCTTTTGGGCACGGCTCCGGTGATCTCGAGCATGCGGTCGGCCAAGGTTGATTTTCCGTGATCGATGTGGGCGATAATGACGAAATTGCGGATGTTTTCCATCAAATGTGTTCCAGGTTCAGATCGATAATCAGACGCTTCGGCGGATCAGCCGATTCGTAAGTAAAAACAGAACCTCCAATTTCTTTGAAAACATATCCCGGCGGAGCCGAAACCTCGTATTTCAAGGCCGATTCGACTCCGGATTGCTTTTCGTAGACAAAGCGGAAACGGGGCCTTACCATTGACGGCTGTTCGTAGGAAACGCTCAATTTGCCGGTTTTGCCGGGTTTCACGTCCAGCCAATATCCCAAGACTTTTTTGCCGGATTGGAACCCGGATTCGAAAATCTCCACGTCCGGATCCTTGGCGTAACCGGATTTCACGTAATCCACTTTGGCGCTAACCGTCCGTGACGTGTTTCCGGCGACTTTCAAGGCTTTGGCATCTCGCGGAGCAAGGATCTGGATATAATCCTGGTTGATCGCCTTGTAAAAACTCAATTTCTCGTTTTGCCCGGTATGGGTCCTTACGATCTCCAGATTGTTTTTGATCGTGCCATCGGCCGAAAGCTCGCTTTTCAGGGAAATCTCCTGCTTCATGAAAATATCCGTCTTCCCGCCATTAATGTTGGCGTTCGCCACCGCCAGATAATCGGCGTAATCCCCTTCGGAAAACTTGTAGACCGATCCGGTGGCGCTCAAAGCTTCGGCCACGGTCGCGAGCTTCTTGTTCTTGAAATGAACGCGGATGTCTTTCCGATTCAAGGATTCGATGACGGAAGTGAAAAGCTTTTCTTTCTCGGCCTCGTCGAATTGTCTTATTCTTTCCAAGATTTCCGGGGCCAAGACTTTCAGGATCTGCTTGCGGGCCGATCCCTTGGAAGCGGAATTCAAAGAAACTTCTTCCTGGATCTCGTTCAGGAAATTATCCTTGGTCAAAACGAGTTTGTATTCCGGAAGCTCGATCGGACCGCAGATTTCAAGAATCCGCTCGACCGCTCGGCTGTTTACAGCGACGACGCCGGTGAATTCCACGCCCGCGTCCTTATAAATCGAGGATTCGCTCAAAAAAGAAATCGTTTTCTCGGCGGACGACGGGAAGTCGAAAAACCAGTTGGCGTCCCTGGCTCCCCAGTCTTTGGCGATCACCTGCAAAGGCTTCGGTGGAACGATTTTCTCCTCGAAATGCTGGTCCGGATAAAAAATATCGTTCACCTCCAGATTTTCTATTTTTCCGTTGTTAAAAGAAACATCGGCGTAGCTGCCGTTGAAGCCTCCGGCCGGCCTGATTTCGGAAACGTTTTCGAAAACGAAAACCAAATGCCCGTTTCCAGAGAGGGTTTCCTTGAGCCCGGAAATCCCGTCTTTAATAGTGTAAAGCCCGGATTGGAGATTCAGATAAACCGGTGAGATTCTTCCGGCAAAGCCCAGTTTGGAAACGATGTTCCGCAACGCGGCCGCTTTGTTGTTGATCGAAGTAATGGTGTTCTCCAACCGGTCGAGGCTTCGCATAAGCGCTTCTCCGTCTTCGAAAAGCCATTCAAGGCCGTTCTGTCGCAAGTCGCTCATTTCCGTTTCCGCGGCATCGATATCTTTATTGAAAGCCACCAGATACTCGGGAAAATGCTGGCCTTCTTCGAGAGAATCGATTCCCGGAAAGATCAAAGGATTCCCAGATAAAGTCCAATCGAGCGGTTCGGCTCCTGAAGAAATATTCCGGCTTCCGATGTTCGATTGATCGAGGATTCCGGCGATTTTCATAAAGCTTTTTTGGAGCTCGGCCACGGATTCCATGGTCTGGTTCCGATAATGGACGAACGATCCGATTCCCAAGGCCACAGTCAGAAGAAAGACTCCCCAAAATATTGTTTTCGGAGAAATCCTACCTCGTTTTCGGGAAAAAGACGAAACCCCGCGGCCTTTAAAAAGCCCGTCGAAAGTCTTTTCCTCGAATTCCCCTCCGGGGTTTTTGACGTCTTTGACAACGGGAGATTTTTTGAAATTATTGTCCATTGGTTTTATTCGAGGAAATTTTCGATGAAAAATCTCAAATCCTCGGCGGTCTTCGCGGTTAAATCATAACCGAAAACCTCATCAAGCGGTATCCAATCGAAATCCGCCCCTTCGCCGAGCGTCATCTCGGATTTCGGGAGATCGGTTTCGGCGAAAAACGCGTAACGGTGCTGCTGTCGGTCTTTATTGTAATAATCCCTCAGAGGTTTTATTTGTTTTTCGGTAAGATCGACATCAAGCTCTTCTTTTATTTCTCTTCTCCAGGTCTCGATCGGCGTTTCTTCGTTTTCACTGAGTCCTCCGAAAAAAGCCCACTTGTCCGGATTGAATTCCGCATCCGGGCTCCGTTTGTGGAGCAAAACGGATTTTGTCCGGGGATTGTAGAAAAATCCGCCGGCGTAAAACTCTTTCATTCCCCCTTTTTCCATGGCGTCGATCAGGATTCTTCGAGAATGATTCTCTTTTCGAACGCTCCCCGTTTTTCGGCTTTGGCGACTCTCGTTGCTTCGAGCTCGCTTTCGGAAAAACCTTTGTAATCGCGAATGGCGTTCAAGACTTCCTTGACGTCGGCCAACTCTTCGATCGACTCGTTTTCGAAAAACTCCTTTATTTCCTCGAGCAGTTTTTCTTTGAGCTTTAGCCAATATTCGACGTCGGCGGCGATATGCGTGATCGGTGTCCCGCCGCTCTCCTTAATAATTTCCGGGATCTTGTCCCGCACCAGTTTATTGTATTTCATTTATTTTTTATCCAAGGAGACAATCGTCTCAAAACTTCGTCAAACCCAGGCAGGAGCTTCAACTTCTTCACTTCTTGAAGCGTAAGCCATTTGTAATTCTCCGCCTCCCAATCCAGCTTGATTTTGTCGGTTTTCACGTCCACCAGAACCGGATGGACAATCCAGGTTTTCTTATACTTTGGTTCATCTTGATCGAAAATCCCTCCAGGTCGGATATTTTCGACTTGGGTTTTTGCTATACCGAGCTCTTCTTTCAATTCAGCGACAACTTTCTCTTCCAAACTCTTTTGATCGTCGAGAAATCCCGAAACGCCGTTCCAATAACCGGGATAAAAGTTGAGTTTCTCGCTGCGTCGAACCACCAATATTTTATTCTTATGCTTCAAGACGCAATTTATCACCGGAGCCCAGCGTATATGAGTATAATCGACTTGTCCCGGTTTTGGCTTGAAGGAAGATTTCATGATTTTATTTTCCGCAACAATGCTTGAATTTTTTTCCAGATTTACAAGGACAAGGATCGTTCCGGCCGACTTTCTTGCCGGAAAACCGGACCGGTTGCGGCGAAGCCGGTTCCGAAAGTGGAGCCTCCTCGAATTTAATCTTGAAGATATTGTCCGCGATCCATTGGTTGAAATTGCGGACCATAGCGTTAAACATCATGTGGCTGTCTCTACGGTATTCGACCAAGGGGTCGCGCTGCCCGTAGGCGCGGATGCGGACGGATTCGGTCAAAGATTCTATGTCTTCGAGATGGTTCATCCAAAACATGTCGAGAATCATGAGAATCACCCGCCGGATCTCTTTAAGATGATCCAATGATTGGAGCTGGTTCTCGAAATCCGGCGGCAATTCCGCGCCGGCTTCCTCGAAAGCCGAAGCGATCAGCTTCCTCGTTCCTTCATCGTTCGATTCGAGAATCTCCTGCCGGTGGCTATAGATATTGGTTCTTTGTTTGTTCAAAACATCGTCGTAATCGAGCAGGTTCTTTCTGATGTCGAAATTGAATCCCTCGACTTTACTCTGGGCTTCGGCGATGGCCTTGGAGACAAGCCCAGCTTCGATCGGCTGGTCTTCGGGGATTTTCAAAGTCTGCATCATCGATTTCAGGCGGTCTCCCCCGAAAATACGCATCAAGTCGTCTTCCAAAGAAAGGAAAAATCTGGAAGACCCCGGGTCTCCCTGCCGACCGCTCCGTCCGCGCAATTGGTTGTCGATGCGCCGGGCTTCGTGGCGTTCGGTGCCGATGACGTGAAGACCGCCGGCCTGTCTCACTTTCTCGGCCGCTTCCTTGTCCGGTGGATTGCCTCCCAAGACAATGTCCACTCCCCGGCCGGCCATATTGGTGGCGAGAGTCACCGCTCCGGGTCTGCCGGCCTGGGCGATAATCGCGCCTTCACGTTCGTTGTTTTTGGCGTTCAGTATCTCGTGACCGATCCCGGCCCGCTCGAGATATTTCGAGAACTCCTCGTTTTTTTCGATGGAAATGGTGCCGATCAGGATCGGTTGGCCTTTTTCGCGGCGGGTTCTTATATCTTCTACAATCGCTTGGTATTTGGCTTCTTTTGTCTTGTAAATCAAATCCGGCAGATCTTTACGGATCATGGGTTTGTTCGTCGGGATGCTCACCGTTTCCAACTTATATACTTTGAAAAACTCCTCGGCCGAAGTCTGGGCCGTTCCGGTCATTCCGGAAATCTTTTGGTAAAGACGGAAATAATTCTGGATGGTGATTTGGGCGTAGGTTTTGGATTCGTCGGCCACTTTCAGTCCTTCTTTGGCTTCGAGCGCCTGATGAAGCCCGGCCGAATAACGGCGTCCGAACATCAACCGTCCGGTAAATTGATCAACGATGACCACTTCTCCGTCCCGGACGACGTAATCCCGATCGAGCAGAAAATGCCTCTGGGCTTTGAGGCAGGCTTCGAGATAATGGACCAGCCTGAAATTCTGCGGTTCGTAAAGATCGTGGACGCCAACGAGCTTTTCCACCTTGTCGATGCCCTTATCCGTGATCTCGACCGACTTGGTCTTGTCGTCGGCCGTGTAGTCTTCTCCTTCGACAAGCTGCTTCACCGCTTTGGAAAAAACACGGTAATAATCGCTCGAAGATTGATCCGGAGCGGCGATGATGAGCGGAGTCCGGGCTTCGTCTATCAAGATGCTGTCCACTTCGTCGATGATGGCGAAATAATGGGGACGCTGGACCTGACTCAAAGCATCGTAGGCCAGATTGTCTCTCAAATAGTCGAATCCGAATTCGGCGTTCGTGCCGTAGGTGACGTCGGCCAAATACGCCTCTTTGCGGCTGATCGGCCGCAAGTATTTGTCTTGGATCAAAAAGCTTCCTTTGATATCGCGCTCCTCGTCAATGGATTCGGCGGCATGGCTCGGAACAAAAGACGGATCGTACAAAAAAGCGCTGTCGTGGACAATGCAGGCGGTTTTTAAGCCCAAGGCGTGATAAATCTGGCCCATCCAGACGGCGTCTCTTTTGGCGAGATAATCGTTAACCGTGATGATATGGACTCCTTTCTCCGAAAGGGCGTTCAGATAAGCCGGAGCCACCGCTGCCAAAGTCTTTCCCTCTCCGGTCAACATCTCTATGATCTTGCCATAATGGAGATGCAGGCCTCCGAGCATCTGCGTATCGAAAGGCCTTTGCCCCAGGGTGCGCCTGGATGCCTCGCGCGCCAAAGCAAAGGCTTCCGGAATTGCTGCCTCCGGATTTTCTCCTTTGATTATTCTCTCGCGCAAAGCGAGGCTCTTTTCTTTTATTTCGGCGTCGCTCAAAGACGCCGTCTTTTCTTCGGCGCCGTTGATTTCCGCGATCGTCCGTTTTGGGTCGCGGCCGCGAGCGCCTGATAAAAATTTGAAAAACATCAACTGTTCAATTCTTTGTATTTTTTCACCGAGAGCGTAAGGATGCTCTTGACCTTGTCTATCGCCGCCGTCAAATCTTCTTCCACCGCTTCGGCCCGGATAAGTTTCTTCGGAAGATTCAGATTCGCTTCCGCCCTGAAAACATTGCCTTTCTGGTGGTGACGGGTGGTTTTCGAGACTTCGAAATCTAATTTGGAGATCAGTTTCTCGACGGATTTCAGTTTGGTGGATACGTTTTCCCGGATTGCCGGGGTGAGCTTGAAGCCGGATGCTTTGAGGTTGATATTCATATATATAAAGAAGCTTGCGACCTTCAGACCACATTATATCAGGACCCGGAAAAGTCGGCCAATAAGCGTTTGGAGCCGTGGCTGGAGGCGAAAAAACACCCCTAAATTAAAAATCTCCTTCCCCCGCGAACGGAAGAAGGAGATTTTTTTCAAAGACTACTTTCTCTTCTTAGTCTTCTTGGTTGTCTTTTTGGCCTTCTTAGTCATCTTCTTCGCTTTCTTGGCCTTTTTAGCTTTTTTAGCCATTTCAGATTTTTTTATTCACGACAAGTTGATAAAGAATTGTCGACCAACCAATTTCATCAACCTTCGATATAATTTTAGAACAAATGGTATTTAAAAAACATGTGGATAACTCAAAATTTTTTGATTCCGGAAAAATTTTTGTTTTTTCCCGATAAAATCCCCGATCTTAAAATCTTATTCCTCCGTTCTCGTCGACTATTTGCACTTCTTCTTCCAATCCTATTCCGAATTTCTCTTTGATCGTTTTTTTGGCCAACGAAATGAGATCGAGCACGTCGCTCGCGGTCGCTCCGCCGACATTGATGAAAAAATTCGGGTGTTTTTCCGAAATCATCGCTCCGCCGACGCGCTTTCCCTTGAGTCCGGCTTCGGAAAGAAGATGAGCGACGGGCACGAGCGGAAACGGATCGGTTTTCATGACCGCGCTCCATTCTTTTTTCTGTTCTTCGCTTACGAGATTCGCGTCAATGTTCTTGAAGGTGCTTCCGGCGGAAGGATATTCGAGCGGCTGCCTTTCTATTCGATAGCCGATGTGTTCTTTGATGGCTTTTTCTATTTCTTCGGATTCTCCTGGTTGCAGCCGAAGCTCGATCGAGAGGATGATTTCGTTCCTGATGTTTTTAAAAATGCTCGTGCGGTAACCGAAACCGCACTCTCTATTGTCCCTCGAAACGATTTTTTCCGGGTTTCTGATATCGAGACTTTTCACCTCGACCACTATATCTTTCATTTCGCCGCCGAAAGCGCCGGCGTTGCCGAAAACCGCGCCGCCGATCGTTCCCGGCAAGCCTCCGGCCCATTCGATTCCCTTCAAACTGTTTTTCGACGCCAATTCGACGACATCGCTGAGTTTCGCTCCGGCTTCGGCCGTGATTTCTTCTCCGGATACTTTGATGGAGTCAAGGGAAACTTTCAAAACCAGACCGGCGAAGCCGCTGTCGGAAAAAATAACGTTGTTTCCCCCGGCCAAAACAAAAAGCGCCATTCCCTCTTTTTTCCAAAACTCGAGCGCTTCCTTGATATCGGCGATGCTTTTCGCTTCCGCGAAATACCTGGCCGGACCGCCGATTTTGTAACTCGTATGGTTTTTGAGAAGAATATTTTCCTGGATGATCATCGTCTATAGTCTCCGGCTATTCGGCGCAAAAGTCAAAAAAGAAATCGGAGTTTTTGGATACGAAAAGAGCGGCAGTGGTGACCTCGTACAAAGACTATTTGTGTTTAGCGAGTGCTCGTCCTGCCGCTCGAATCAATTATAACCCAAAGCTGTGCTCCCGGAAATTTATCGTGTGGATAAACTTCACTTTGTCTTTCGGCTCCCTGACTTTTATTCCCTTGAACCCGGAATCGGCGATCGTGTCCATGATCTCCCTCGCTTGATACTCGCTCGGAGCCGAAGATAGAATCCTGATCTCGAAATTAACTCCCGGCACCCGGGGGGTGTGGACGATCTGGACGACCGCTCCTTCGCCGACTTCGTTCACCTTGGAAAAATCGATTTTCCCGAAATCGATGTCCCGAACCTGGGCTTCGGATTCCGCCACCACCGCCTTGGCCAAGGTAACGCCCGAGTAATTGAAAAGCGGATAATCTTCCGTCTTTTTGAATCTCGTGTTCGGCAAAACTTCTTTGATGAATTTCTTGGCTCGCTCCAGGAAAGCTTTCGGGACGATCATGTAGTATTCGGTGTCTTTGCCCAGATGGCGGACCGAGATTTCGATGGCCGATTTGAAATCCACCTTATCGATAATCTTGGCGACGGCTTTCTCGTCTTTATCCGGGAAAATCTCTATGATCTCTAGCTCGTGATTTTCCACGAAAAGCCGATGGAAAAGCAAACGGAACAACGGAAAAAGAAGCAGGGAGAAAATCAGGGACAATCCGAAAATAAGCGCGGCCATCGGCAATAAAGCTATAAGTGCCATTGTCTTCATTATACAACAGCTTGGCCGCTTCAAAAATCCCCCGTTGCGGGGGATTTTCATTGAAGCGGTTACGGTGTTTCCGTGGGCGGTTGCGACACGGGATTCGACTGCCGCAAAGCCGGGTTTTTCAGGAAAGTTCCGACCTGGCCGAGTTCGTTCAGTTTGACTATCCAAACGACGCGATCGTAATTCAGTTCGAGTTTATCTTCCGGCGACCAGCGCAAATCCGTGAATTTCACCAGACTGTAAGGATTTTCTTCGTCTCCGGTTTGCTGCAGGAACCAGACGTCTCTCAATTGAAGATTCGGGAAACGGCCAAGCTTGCCGAAGTAAACGTCTCCGGTCTCCACGGCCACGGCGTAATAATCGGCCCACGAAGTCATCGGCCACGCCCACAACCCCAGGCAGACGAAGACAAGAACGACGATGATTCCGCAGATACACTTGGTTGCTTTTTGCATTTTTTTATTGGAACGGCCTCTCATTATTTTTTTAAAAATTTATCGATCCGACTATTTTGGTTTTTAATATCGACTTCTTTGTAATTTTAAATCTTCCTGTAAAAAGGGTCAAATTATTTTTTCTTCAAATTTGCGATTTCGATGGCGGCCACCGGACAAAGTCTGGCTGCTTCCTCGGCGCAGGGATTGTCGGTTTCCCCCGACGCCCTCCCTTGTTCTTTTTTGCTTTTGTTTTTCAGAAACGGCTCGGATGATTTGGCATCCCACCCGAAAACCTCCGGGCAGACATTGGCGCAAAGTCCGCAATGCGCGCATTTTCCGTAATCCAAAATTATTTTTTTCATGATTTGTTCTTTTTCTTCAGTTTTTGTTCCAGGGTGGGCCGGGATATTTTCCGAAAAACGCCTGTTCGAATCTTTCTTAAGTTTGTGTCAAAACCCGATTGAAGAGAGTCGTCGCAGACTCTTTCCGTATCGCGTATCCGTTCGCCGTCGTTATTATAAGACAAACACGGCTCGAATATATCGACCAAAGAAAATCCTTTGTGCATTATGGCCGCTTTGACGGTCGACTGGAGATCTCGAAGATTAAAAGCCGTTTCCCGGCCGACGAAAGACGCCTCGCTCGCCAAAGCCAACGGAACAGGATCGAAAATCGGCTCACCTTCAATCGACGGATGGGTCGAAGTCGGCTGGCCTTTGGTCAGGGCGAGAACGCCGTTATTGATGACGATAACGGTGATATCCGGATTCAACCGGCCGCTCGAAACCAAATGGTTCAATCCCTCGCTGTAGGTTCCGCCGTCTCCGGCGACGGCGACGACCGTCAATGCCGGATTTCCGATCTTGATGCCGGTGGCGATTGGTATGGCTCGTCCGTGCAATCCGTAAAAAGCGTTTACGTCCAGGTAGTCGTATATTTTTCCAGCGCAGCCGATATCGGTGACTACGACTATATCTTGCTTCCTGATTTTTTTCGCTTCGATCAGTTCTCCGAAGACGGATTTCAATACGTAAAGAACGACATTGTTCGGGCATCCCGGACACCAGGTGATCGGCATTTTCGTACCAAAATCTTTTTTCTTATTCATGTCGATTTTTCAATCGCCTTGCTATTTCGTCGGCGGTGAACGGCCGGCCGTTGTTTTTCAGCAATTTGTCTTTGATTTCGATACCCGTCTCCTCCCTGATGATTCGGCCGAGAAGCCCGGTCGAATTATTCTCCAAAAGAATCCTTCTTTTCGCTT
>JAKJEF010000012.1:9171-12174 GCA_022705565.1 Patescibacteria group bacterium | reverse complement strand
CCACCCGATCCCATTCCGAACTCGGAAGTGAAAGCTGTGCGGGTCGATGATAGTCCTTTGGGCGAAAGTAGATTTTGCCGGGCATTTGTCAGAAGGCCTCCGTCAAACCGGAGGCCTTTTGTTTCTCTTCCCGGTTTTGATTAATATTTACCTAAATGCAAAGATTGACCAAACAGATCGTCTATGGATTGTTTTTCCTGGCTTTGATCGCGGCGGCCGTCGCCGCCCTTAAATTTTTGGCGAGCCGATAACGCATCCATGGGATTTCTCAAAAAACTCGATTGGCAGTTGAACGCAAGCGTCGGCCTGCTTTTGCTTTTCGGGCTTTTGACGCTCGCTTCGAGTACCGAAGTTTTGATCTGGCGACAAATGCTTTGGATCCTGGTCGGCGCGGCTATCATCTTTTCCGTTTCTTTTATCAATCTGAAAAGACTGATGAGTTACCGCTGGGTCGTTATCGTCATATATCTCGTTAGCGTCGGACTTCTTGTTTTCACGCTGGTTATCGGTAGCGAAGCCCACGGGAACAAAAGCTGGATCAATATCGGCAGTTTCAAATTCCAGGCTTCGGAATTCGCGAAGATCGGGCTCATCGTCATTCTGGCGAAGTTTTTCAGCCGCAGCCATATCGGCATCAAAAGATTCGGAGTGATCTTCACTTCTTTCGTCTATCTGCTCGTGCCGGTTTTCCTGATCCTGCTTCAGCCGGATTTGGGAACGGCCGTTATTTTCGCCGGCATTTGGGCGGGGTTTCTTTTCGTTTCCGGATTACCGATGAAATACGTAGCCGTGGCTTTGCCGGTCCTTCTTTTCTGCGGGCTGATCGTTTGGAATTTCGGGCTTCAGGGTTATCAGAGGAATCGCATCATCGGGCTTTTGAATCCGGATGCCGATCCTTTGGGCGTGAACTACAATGCCATCCAGTCGAAAATCGCCATCGGTTCGGCCGGCTGGTTCGGTAAGGGATTCGGCCAAGGAGCCCAGGTGAGGCTCGGATTTTTGCCGGCGGCGCAGACGGATTTTGTCTACGCGGCTTTTACCGAAGAATGGGGCTTTGTCGGCGCCATGGTTTTGGTCGCTGTTTTCCTTTGGATGGTTTGGCGGATCATCCAGATCGGTATGAAAAGCCATGGAAATTTCGATAAATTCATCTGTATCGGAAGCGCTTTGCTTTTTATTTTTCAGTTTGCCATCAACGTCGGTTCCACCCTCGGTTTTCTTCCGGTCATCGGCGTCGGCCTGCCTTTCGTGAGCTACGGCGGTTCGAGCCTGTTGACCTCGTTTATTTTGATCGGTATCATTCAAAACATTGCCGCGACCACGATTTAAACTGATAGCCGTGATTTTGTTCGTCGCCTTGGCCGCGATTTTTTGCGGACGGCGCTGGCTTTTTCCGAAGCAGTGGCCGAAAACCACGATCACCATTCCCGAAGGTTACACCGTCGCCCAGATCGACGAGGTTTTGACTGCGGCCGGAGTCTTGAACGGAGGCAGGCTCGCCAATCTGAAGCCTACGGATTTTGATTATCCTTTTCTCGCTAACGCGACCGGAGAAAGTCTTGAAGGATTTCTTTTTCCGGACACCTACGAGTTTTTCCTGAATTCTCCTTCGCGAGTGGTGGCGCAAAAAATGCTCGACAATTTCTCTTCCAAGGCTGCTTTGCTTCTCGAACCGGAAACCGCTTACCAAACTGTGATCATCGCTTCGATGATTGAGAAGGAAGTGCCGGACAAGAGGAATGACCGGAGACTTGTCGCCGGAATCATCGAAAGCCGGCTTGATTTAGGAATGCCTTTGAACGTCGACGCCGCGGTTTGCTACGCTGAAAGCCCGTTCGGCTGCGCCGGAGTCGAGGATATTGATTTTGAGATCGATTCGCGTTACAATACCTACAAATATCGGGGATTGCCGCCGGGACCGATCTCGAATCCCGGGTTATCGGCGATCAAGGCGGCCCTGAATCCAGAAGACTCCGACTATCTTTATTACCTTTCCCGTCCCGACACCAAAGAGACAATATTTTCGAAGACACTTGACGAACACACCAAAAATATTGTTAAATATCTAAAATAAATCGAGACGAAGCCGATTTCTTAAAGGCGGTTTTTTATATGTCGTCAGCAAAAACCAAAAACTTTTCATCCCATCCGAGTTCGTTCGTGAAGGAACCGGACCTGATCGCCGTCCAAATCGATTCCTTCGAGTGGTTCAAGAAAACCGGATTGCGGAACCTGTTCGACGAGATCTCTCCCATTCGCGACCATTCGGCGAAGGAAATGGAGCTTTATTTTCGCGATTATTATTTCGACGAACCGAAATTTTCGACCGACGAATGTCGCGAACGGGCTTTGACTTACGAAGCTCCGCTTCGGGTCAATATGGAATTGGTCCATCTCGTGTCCGGTCGGAAGGAGACCCAAGAAGTATATTTCGGTGATTTCCCGATCATGACCGAGAAGGGGACCTTTATCATCAACGGCGTGGAAAGGGTGGTTATTTCGCAGCTAGTGAGATCGCCCGGAGTTTATTTCATATCCGAATCCTGGAGGGGTCGGAAGCTTTTTGGCGCCAAAATCATTCCGAATCGTGGCGCCTGGATAGAATTCGAAACCGATTCGAACGGCGTGATCGACGTCAAAATAGACCGCCACCGCAAAATGCCGGCCACCTCTTTTCTGCGTATCTTTGGATTGGAAACCGAGGAAGAGATCAAGGCCGTTTTTCCGAACGACAACGGTCCGGTCAAACATATCGAAAATACTTTAAAGAAAGATCCGGCGAAAACCACCTCCGAAAGCTATCTCGAATTGTACAAAAGGCTCCGCCCTGGGGATCTCGCCACCGCCGAAAACGCCAAGAATCTGATCGACGCCATGTTCATCCGTTCCGACCGCTACGATCTTTCCGAGATCGGGCGCTTCAAAGTGAACCAGCGTCTGGAAACGAACGATTCCAAAGACAGATTGCTTTCTCAAAAAGACATCGTGCGGATAATGGCGGAA
>JAKJEF010000012.1:0-9147 GCA_022705565.1 Patescibacteria group bacterium | reverse complement strand
CCCGCACGCCAAAGACGACGATATCGACCATCTGGGAAACCGCCGGCTTCGTTCGGTCGGAGAACTTTTGGAGGCGCGGATGCGTTTGGGATTCGGAAGAATCAGGAGAATCGTCCAGGACAGGATGTCGACAATCTCGGGAGAGGAGCGGCAGGCGCTCACTCCAATCCAGCTCGTGAACACCCGGCCTTTGATCGGCGTGGTCCGCGATTTCTTCGCCACTTCCTCCATGTCGCAGTTCATGGACCAGGTTAATCCTTTGACCGAGCTTGAACACAAAAGGAGGATTTCGGCTTTGGGTCCGGGCGGACTCACCAAAGAACGAGCCGGATTCGAGGTGAGGGACGTCCACCCTTCGCACTACGGGCGGCTTTGCCCGATCCAGACTCCGGAAGGGCAGAACATCGGACTTATCAATCATTTGGCGAACTATACCCGCGTCAACAAATACGGATTTTTGGAAGCGCCTTACGTCAAAATGGAAAAGGGAAAAATCACCGGAGAAATCGTTTGGTTCGACGCGATCGAAGAGGAAAAGCACAAGATCGTCCACGCCGGAGAAAAACTGACCGAAGACAACAAGTTGGCGGACAAAATCGTCGAAGTCCGATTTCAAGGGAAGCCGATGAACGTCAATCGCGACGACGTCGAATACATGGACGTTTCTCCTTCGGAAATCCTTTCGGTCGGAGCGTCTTTGATCCCGTTTTTGGAGAACGACGACGCCAAAAGGGCTTTGATGGGCTCGAACATGCAAAAACAGGCCGTGCCTTCGATCAGGCCGGAAGCGCCCTATGTCGGCACCGGCGTCGAAAAAACCGCCGCTTACAATTCCGGACAGGTGATCGTGGCCGACGAAGCGGGCGAGGTGACCTATGTCGACGGATCGAAAATCATTATCGAAGACGTTGACCGTCACAAACGGATTTATCCGATCGATAAATTCAGGATGACGAACCAATACATCGCTTTTTCTCACAAGCCGATCGTCAAAATGGGCGACAAGGTTAAAAAAGGAGAAGTGATCGCCGACGGCACGGCCATCAAGGACGGCGTCCTCGCTCTGGGGCAAAACCTACTCGTGGCTTTTGTTTCCTGGGAAGGAGCGAATTTCGAAGACGCCATCATTCTTTCGGAAAGAGTGGCCCAGATGGATCGCTACACCTCCATCAATATCGAAGATTTTGTCTGCGATGTTCGCGACACGAAATTGGGACCGGAAATCACCACGCCGGACATTCCGAATGTTTCCGAAGAAAAACTGAAAAATCTGGACGAGGAAGGCATCATCAGGATCGGCGCCGAAGTGACGGCCGGGGATATTCTGGTCGGCAAGATTTCTCCGAAAGGAGAATCCGAACTGACTTCGGAAGAGCGACTGCTCCGGGCGATCTTCGGAGAAAAAGCGAGGGACGTCAAAGATTCTTCTCTGGAAGTACCGCACGGAAAAGGCGGCCGCGTAGTCGGAGTAAAAATCTTCGACCGCGAAAAAGGAGACAAGCTTGAAGCCGGAGTTATTAGAAGGATCCAGATCCAAGTGGCTTCGCTTAGAAATATCCAGGCCGGAGACAAAATGGCCGGCCGGCACGGAAATAAGGGCGTCATTTCGCAGATCAGGCCGATCGAGGACATGCCTTATCTCGAAGACGGCACGCCGGTGGATATCATTCTTAATCCTCTTGGTGTGGTTTCCCGCATGAACCTCGGCCAGATTTTGGAAACACATTTGGGCTGGGCCGCGGAAAAATTGGGATACCGCGCGAATACTCCGGCTTTGTCCGGCGCTACCGAAAAAGAAATCAGGGAGGAGCTTAAGGCGGCCGGGCTTCCCGAAACCGGTCAGGTTACGGTCTACGACGGACGTACGGGTGAGGCTTTCAGCCGGCCGGTAACCGTTGGCAGAATTTACATGATGAAACTGAACCATTTGGTTTTGGACAAGGTGCACATGCGTTCGATCGGGCCTTATTCTTTGATCACCCAACAGCCTTTGGGCGGCCGCGCCCAGTTCGGCGGACAGCGTTTCGGAGAAATGGAAGTCTGGGCTTTGGAAGGGCACGGAGCGGCCCACACTCTGCAGGAAATGCTTACCATCAAGTCCGACGACGTCATGGGCCGGTCCGCGGCTTACGAATCGATCGTGAGAGGCGAAAAAATCAAAAAACCGAATATTCCGGCGACTTTCAACGTGATGGTGAACGAACTGAAAGCTTTGAATCTGAACGTCGAACTTATGGGAGACGGGGAAGAGAGAGAAAAGCCGACCGAAGAAACCAAGGAAAACTAAAATGGACGACTTCAAATCTTTAAAACTGAAAATCGCATCTCCGGAAGAAGTGCTTAAATGGTCTTATGGCGAGGTCACCAAGCCGGAAACCATCAATTACCGAACGCAGCGTCCGGAAAAAGACGGACTTTTTTCCGAGCGGATTTTCGGACCGACCAAGGATTACGAATGCTATTGCGGCAAATACAAGAAGATCCGCTACAAAGGAGTGGTCTGCGACAAGTGCGGCGTCGAAGTGACGCGCTCTTCGGTGAGAAGAGAAAGAATGGGCCACATCAAACTGGCCGCGCCAGTCGCCCACATCTGGTTTTTGAGGAGCGTTCCGTCGAGGATCGGTCTTGCTTTGGACGCGCCGGTCGCCAAACTCGAGAAAGTCATCTATTACGCCGCCTATATCATCACTTCGGTTGACGAAGAAGCGAGAAAAGCGGCGATCGAAGAAGTCGATCGGGAATTCAAATCGAGAAAAAAACTCGAAGAGATCGACGAGCTCGGAATGGCCGCCGAAGTGGCCAAGCAGACTTTAAAGGAATTACGTCCGGGAACGATCCTTTCCGAGGCGGAGTTTTACAATCTTTCCCGCAGATTCGGGAATGTTTTCCAGGCGAGAGCCGGCGCCGAAGGTGTGCGTAAAGTTTTGGAGAACCTGGACGCGGAAAAAGAAATCAAGGTTATCGAGAAAGAATTGGATAAAACCGACGACACGAGCCGCAGACAAAGACTGGCGAGAAGACTGAAATTCTTCATCGCCATGAAGAGGAATAACATCCGGCCGGAATGGATGGTCATGACCGAGCTTCCGGTTTTGCCGCCGGATCTCCGGCCGATGGTCGCTTTGGACGGAGGCCGCTACGCCACCTCGGATTTGAACGACCTTTATCGCCGCGTCATCAACCGCAACAATCGCTTGAAAAAGCTTTTGGAGCTCAAGGCTCCGGAAATCATCGTCGTCAACGAAAAGCGCATGCTCCAGGAGGCGGTCGACGCCCTGATCGACAACATCGCCCGCATGGGCCGGGCCCAGCTTTCCGCGCGCCGAAGGCCGCTTAGGTCTTTGGCCGACATGCTTAAGGGTAAGCAGGGAAGATTCAGGCAGAACCTGCTCGGAAAACGCGTCGACTATTCGGGCCGATCGGTCATCGTTGTCGGGCCGAACCTCAAATACGACGAATGCGGCTTGCCGAAAAAAATGGCTTTGGAGCTTTTCAGACCATTCGTTATTTCCAAAATCATCGAAAGGGGTTTGGCTTACAATATCAAGAACGCCAATCGTTTGATCGAATCCGCTCCGGCGGAAATCTGGGAAATCCTGGAAGAGGTCATCAAGAATCGCTACGTGCTTTTGAACCGCGCCCCGACCCTTCACCGGCTCGGCATCCAGGCCTTCAAGCCGGTCTTGATCGAGGACTTGGCCATCCAAATTCCGCCGCTCGTCTGTTCCGGATTCAACGCCGATTTCGACGGCGACCAGATGGCCGTGCATCTTCCTTTGACCGACGAAGCCCAGAAAGAGAGCGAATTCCTGATGCTTTCGAGCCGCAATATCCTAAAACCGGCTTCGGGCGATCCCATTCCCGGTCCTTGGAACGACATTGTCTTGGGAGTTTTCTATCTGACTGAAGCCGATCCCGAAGCCAAAGGCAGCGGCAAGGTTTTCGGCAGCAAAGAAGAGGCGGTTTTGGCTTATGATAGCGGCGTTGTCGATTTGCGGGCGGTGATCAAAATCAACAAGGATTTGGAAACCACCTGCGGCCGGATTATTTTCAACCGCGCCCTGCCCGAAGAAATCGGCTACGTTAACGAGCCCATAAACAAAAAAGCGATGAACCAGCTTTTCGCGAGGATCTTAAACGAATGCGGTCTCGAGAAAGGCAAGGCGGCGCTCGACATGATCCAGGAGCTCGGATTCGAATACGCCACCAAATCGGGAATCACCTGGGGCATGTCCGACTTGGTGGTGCCCGAAGAGAAGAAAGGAATCATCGAGGCGGCAAACGCCAAAGTGGCGGTTATCGACGAACAATACGAAAGCGGTCTTTTGACCGAAAGTGAAAGAAAAGCCCGCGTCATCGAAATCTGGGATAACGTCAAAACCGAAATAGAAAAAGTGGCCAAGGCGGCTTTGCCCAAATCGAGTCCGGTCTCGACCATCATCGCTTCGGGTGCGAGAGGCAGCTGGGAGCAGGTGAACCAGATGATGGGTATGAGGGGGCTTGTCAAAAACCCGCAGGGAGAAATCATCGATCTGCCGGTCACCTCCTGCTACAAAGAAGGATTTTCGCCGCTCGAGTATTTCATCTCGGTCCACGGAAACAGGAAAGGACTGGTTGATACCGCCTTGAAAACCGCCGAAGCCGGATATCTCACCCGCCGCATGATCGACGTCAGTCAAAGTCTGGTGATCAAAGAAGAGGATTGCCGCACCAAGGAAGGCATCGAGATCAGGCGCAGCGAAGGACTCGAATTCGGACACAAGTTCTCCGACAGGCTTTTCTCGCGCACCAGTTTGGAAGAAATAAAATCCAAAGGAAAGATTCTCGTCAAAGCGAACGAGATCATCTCGATCGAGGCGGCCAAAGCGATCGAGGCCGATCCCGTGATCGAGGTCGTCAAAGTCCGGTCCCCGATGACCTGCAAGACTCTCTACGGCATTTGTTCGAAGTGTTACGGATACGATTTGGGACACAACGAGCCGATCAAGCTTGGAGAAGCGGTCGGCGTCATCGCCGCCCAATCGATCGGCGAACCGGGAACCCAGCTTACTCTCCGGACCACCCATTCCGGCGGTGTCGCCCGCGCGGACATCACTTCGGGACTGCCGAGGATCGAAGAGCTTTTTGAGGTGCGTGTCCCCAAGGGCAAGGCTTTGCTTTCCGAATACGACGGCGTTATCGACAAGATAGAAGACAAAGGCAATCTGCGTTCGGTTTTCGTCAAAGTGAACAAAAAAGCCGGCGCCAAAAAAGACAAGATCGTCGAATACCAAATGCCGAGGAATACTTTGCTCCTTATCGAATCCGGACAAGTGGTCTCGAAGGGAGATCCTATTTCCGAAGGCAGTATCGACTTGAAAGAACTTTACGTCTACAAAGGCAAGGAAGAAGTCTATCGTTATCTGATCCGCGAAGCCCAGAAGATTTACGTTTCCGAAGGAGCGGCCATCAACAACAAACATTTGGAAGTGGTTTTGCGGCAGATGTTCTCCCGCGTTCGCATTTCCGATCCGGGTCAGAGCCAATTCGTCATCGGAGAAGTGATCGACAAGTCGAGATTCTTCGAGGTGAATCGCGATTTGAAAAAAGCCGGCAAAGAGCCGGCCCGGGCCGAGGAACTGCTTTTGGGAATCGACAAGGTGGCGCTCTCGGCCGAAGGATTCTTGTCCGCCGCCTCGTTCCAGGAAACGGCAAGGGTTTTGGTCTCGGCCGCTTCCGAAGGCAAAGAAGATCCTTTGGTCGGCCTTAAAGAAAACGTCATCATCGGCCGATTGTTGCCGATAGGCACGAGCTTCAGGGGCGAATTCGAGAATATCGAAGAAAAACAAGAGCCGATCGCTCCGGACACGGAAACCGAATCCGCTCCGGGAGAGTAAATTGACAATACTGGAGCCGATAAGTTAGGCTATCAATGTTTATAAATGGATAACGAAGAGAAAAGAAAATACGAAATAGCGCTTTTGACGAAAGACGAGTCAACCGCCCTGAAAGTGGCTGATTTGCTCTCTGCTGAAGGCGCGGAGATCGTTGTCGGCCCTAGGCCCAATCTCATCAAGTTGGCTTACAAAATCGACAAGGAAGAATCGGCTTTTTTCTCTTTTATCGATTTCGAGTCCTTGCCGGAGAAGATCGCTTCTTTGGACAAATCCCTCAAACTCGACAAATCGATCTTGAGATTTTTGATCGTTACTCCGCCCCCGGCCAAAGCGGTGGCGAAATCGTTCGGCAAAAAACCAACGGCCGATTCCGCTCCCAAACCGGAGGCGGCCGACGACACCGTCAAAGAGTCGCTGAGCAACGAGGCTCTGGAACAAAAACTCGAAGAAATTTTGTCTTAATGAATCTCAACAAGGTTTTCTTAATAGGAAGGCTTACGATCGACCCGGAAATCAGGACCATTCCTTCCGGAGAGAAAGTGACTTCTTTCGGCGTCGCCACCAACCGGACCTGGACCGACAAATCCGGAAACCGGAAAGAGGCGACGGAATTCCACAACGTGGTTCTTTGGGGCAGGCAGGCGGAAATCGTCAGCCAGTTCTTGAAGAAAGGAAGCGTCATTTTTATCGAAGGACGGCTGCAGACGAGAAGCTGGCAAGGTAAGGACGGAGTTTCCCGCCGGACGACCGAGATTATCGGTGAAAGAGTCCAGCTTGGACCCCGGGCCGCGAGCCAAGGGCCGTCGGAAGAAACACCGGAGGCTGCGCCGGAATCGGTCGAAAAACCCGAAGAGATGCCGGTGATCGATTTGGACGAGGAAGGCATCAAGCCGGAAGACTTACCATTTTAACTTTTTTAAACCATGGAAAGGCAATGTTTTTTTTGTTCCCAGAATATGACCGATGTCGATTATAAAGACGTCGAGCTTTTGAGAAGATTTGTCTCGGGTCAGGCGAAGATCATCGATCCGAAGCATACCGGAACCTGCGCCAAGCACCAGAGAATCCTGGCGCAAGCCGTGAAAAGAGCGAGATTCATGGGCCTTTTGCCCTTTGTAAGGCAATAATGTTCGCTTTCGACAAACCGGTTTTCAACTGGCTTTACGGGCTCGCCGGACGTTTTTGGCTTCTCGACTATGTCGTGGTTTTTTCGGCCAAGTGGCTTATTTGGCTCGCGCTCGCCGCTTTCGCGATCGCAATTTGGCGCTCGAAAAGTTTGAGGACCCGGGCCTATTTCTTTTCTTTGGCCGCTTTGGGAGCGATTCTTTCGAGAGGAATCTTCGCCGAAATCGTCCGCTACGCGAGATACAATCCACGGCCTTTCGAGGAATTGGGGATCGATCCGCTTTTCGGACAATACGCCACGGCCAGCTTTCCTTCGGGACACGTCGCTTTTCTTTTCCCGATAGCACTCGCGGCTTGGAAGTACAATAAGAAGCTGGGGATTTGGCTTATTGCGGCCACGATCTTGATGGGTATCTCAAGGGTAATCGCCGGAGTCCATTGGATGACCGATATCGCCGCCGGGTTCTTGGTCGGCGCCATCGGATTTCTTGTGGCCCAGGCGCTTTTGCCCCGTCTTGAAAAGAAAGGGGAAGAAAAGCTATCATAATAAGGCCGAAGAAAAACACAAAATAAAAAAATGAACGAGAAAACAAAGATATTCTTGGTTCCGGGAGCGATTGTTGTCGCGGGAATCATCATTGCCATGGCTGTTCTTTATTCCGGAGGAGTGATCGACACGACAAGCCAAACGGCCCAGGTGGGAGAGGGCTTCGCCGCCTTAAAAAGCCTGAAAGCCGTTAACAGCGATGACCATATTCTCGGGAACGCCTCAGCCAAGGTGAAGATCGTCACTTTTTCCGACATGGATTGCCCGTATTGCCAGAGATTCAATTCGACCATCAAAGAAATACTCGATATTTACGGAGACAAGATCGCCGTGGTCTACCGGCATTTTCCTTTGACCATGCTTCATCCGGACGCGGAGAAAAAATCCGAAGCGACCGAATGCGCGGCTAAGCTTGGAGGCAACGGAGGATTTTGGAGCTACTTCGACAAATACGAGGAAGAAGCCGCCGCCGGAAAAACATTCAGCGAGGAACTTCTTCTTGACGTGGCCGCGTCAATCGGACTCGACAGGGAAGATTTCTCGACTTGCCTTCGAAGCGACGAACCGGGGAAACTCGTGAAAGAGGACGCGGATAACGCCGCGGAAATCGGCATCACCGGAACGCCTTTCAGCATCATTCTCTCGAACAACAAACCGGTGGATACGATCGAAGGCGCTTATCCGATCGAAGCTGTCAGAGAGAAATTGGATCAATACATAAAATAAAGGAACAAGCAGATGGAAAAATCCCTCGCCATGGCGGGGGATTTTTGACTTGATGCGCGAATCTTGTTATTTTTATTGAAGTTTTTGCCCAGGTGGCGGAATGGTATACGCGAAGGTCTCAAAAACCTTTGTTCGCAAGGACGTGGGAGTTCAACTCTCCCCCTGGGCACCGATATTTATCGAAAATATTTCGGTTACGGCTGATCCGATCGGTTATTGCGTCCTTCTTTGTCTTAAGGTAGTCTTCGTGAAGAAGCCACATCGGCTTATGTACCCTGAAAACCGGAAAGGAAGTGTGGAAGTGACGAAAGAGAAGGAAAAGAAAGCGGGAGGGCTGTCCGCGCGAGAGCTTTTGGAGGCTGTCTACAACCTTTTGAAGAAAGACGGTAGAGAAATCAAACTGCCTTCGAAGGCTATGGCCGAGATTGCCAATGACTCCGATGGGCACCGGACGCGTATCGGCTACACCGGATACGAGTCGGCCGCCATTCTGAAAGTGGCCGTCGGGACAAAGTGCGGACAGTATCCAGCTGATCCTTACAATTGCGACATTGTCGCCATGCGGGCCAACCTCGACGGAAAGACCGACAAAGAAGCGGAACCCGAAATTCACCAAGCTCTCGAGAGAAACACTTGTTTCCACCATTCGCTCGCTTATGCGATGGCGGACGGGACCCTTGCCTTGAACCAAAACGGATGTTTTTGCGACAAGGTGATCGAACTCCTGCGACCGAAGATAGGGGAGTTCATCGCTCGGGATCTGGAGGTAGATCCGAACTGTTTCACCATGGACTTGCGGCCGGTGGTGAAGTCCGCCGTCCAATACAAGCCGGAGTTCATAGATTTTCTTCGCGACACGTTCCTTGCGGTTCT
>JAKJEF010000011.1 GCA_022705565.1 Patescibacteria group bacterium | reverse complement strand
GCCGCCGCTAACAAACAAATTACCGTAGAAAATCAAACCAGCGGAGGAGGTTTTCTTGCTTCCGGAATTTCCGCGTCTTTCGCTATTCTTGAAGTTCCGGCGGTTATTATGGATCTTACCTGTGAATCCTCCGGTCAAGCCGGAGCTGTCTTCCTCCGCTTCACCGAACCTGACGGAGCCGCAGGCGGAGCTTACATTGTTAAACATTCCGCCACAGCTATCACCGAAGGCGACTGGAACAGCGGGACCATCGTTCCCCAAAATTGGATCGGCAAAGCCAAAGGCGTGGCTCGTCAGGAACTCGCGACCGGCTTAACTCCGAATAATCGCTATTACTTTGCGATAAAGTCCGCGGCCGCGGTCGGAGATTATGAATCGGATATCTCCAATTCGATTTCTTGTATCGCTCCTTCTTCTGCTCCATCGAATATCGACAATACCGCTCCGACAACTCGCTTTGTCTCTCCGGTTCCCGGATCTACTATCAAAACCGGAACCATACTCTTGAAAGGTACGGCCCGGGATACCGGAGGGTCGTCCGTTCGGAGAATAGAAATCTCTTTGGATAACGGAACAACTTGGAGCGAAGCGACCGTTGTCGGCGAAGACGGGGCGGACAAGCTTTGGGAATACGCGATCCAAAATGCCAAGGCCCGAACCATCACTGTTCTGGCTCGCTCCATCGACTGGACTGGCAATGTGGAAACCCCGACTTCCATTACCTTCACCGTTTCCGAAAACGGAGAAGACATAACCGTTACTCCGCCTTCGGTTCCAGTCGGCGCTTCGGCGGACGAGATCAAGGCGGCCATTACGACTATCCAGCAGCAGTTGGTGCTTTTGATCCAACAGCTGATTCAGCGGCTTTTGGCCGAACTACGGGTGATGCTCTAGACTAGATAATACGGATTTAACGATTGATGTTTATACATATTGTATCCCTCACCATAGATTACGGAGGAGGGGCTTTGTCCACAAAATAAGTTTTTGACACAAGAGTCGCGATTTAGTAGGATATAAATGATCGGAAACGATCGCTAACTCTAGAGCTTGGGGGCCCTCATCGGGTCCCCTTTGCTGTATCAGGCCGATTTCTTGGAAACTTCTCTATTCCAGCATATAAAATCTCGTATTTTTCGAATATCAAAAATAAGGAGTCCTTTTATAGAATCGAACTCCGAAGCGATTCTTCTGGCCGTTGCGAAGAGAATAACCTTTTTACCGTCTTTTATAAGCTGACTTACCGGACCGGCAAAATCACTATCTCCGCTCCAGAGTACGAAAGTATCGATTCCATTTTTATCGTAATCTACCAACATATCTCGCCCTATTTCGACATCAAAGTTACACTTTAAGTCTTCTATCCAGAAAATACCTTGATTATTCAATTCTTTTAACTGGGAATTCAGAAATTCGATAGTTTCTATTTTAAATTTTTGAAGCAATGATTTTCTGATGAAATTTTTAATAATTTCCGGAGATTCGGGAGGAATGCTGGATACGTCTATCGATAATCTTCTTATTTTCACCGGTTTTGTTTTAACTTCGTATCCAATGCTTTTCAACTCTTTTATAAAGCTTTTTGATTCGGCATCTTTAATTAAGGTGCCGTTATATAACTTGATAGACCAGATATTATCAAAAGAGTTTAAAAATTGTTTTAGTCTTTTAAGATCAATGTGCCAGTCAAGTTTATTCGCCCACGGTCTGACATTGGCATAATCAATATAGACATTCGTCTTGCCATTAAGAATACTTTCAAGCTCTTTGATTCTATATGGCAATACCCGGCTTATATTTTTGATCTTCTCTGTTTTCGGATTAAACATATTTTTCTTATCTTTTGACTTTACGAATATATTATAAGCAAAAATACAAAAATCCACCCGGACGGGTGGATTTTGTAGTTCGGCAAGCTTCATTCCATCTCCAATTCGGTGATTCTTTTAAAGAGATCCTCTCGAAGCAGCCAGAGAGTAGCGATATAAACGATTACGGCAACGGCGATATTCAATATCACCGGAACGCCGAGTTGGAGCAGGGCGTAAGAGACAAGCCCCATGATTCCGGCCGCCGGAACGATCTTTCTAAGCTGCGGTAAAACCCGGAAATCCGCCATTTGCTTCATTTTTCGCCAGATATAGGTATTGATGATGATTTGGTTCAGGAAGGTAGAAATAGCCGCTCCGATAATCCCCAGTCTCGGAATGAGAATAAGATCGAGGACGATTTTCCCGGCGATTCCGAGAAAAGCGTAGATAATGAATTCTTTCTGGTTTTTCTCGGCGGCAAAGGCGGCGTTCACGATCAGGGCCGAGGGAAAAACAACGACAAAGGTAAGACAGAGAACGAGGAAGCTCATCGTTCCGGCGAGATATTCCGGGCCGTATAAAAGAAGCATGATCGGTTCGGCGAGAATAACGCCGCCCAAGGCCGCCGGAAGGGCAATGAGCAAGGTCGCCTTTATACCTTGTTCTATCCGATCGCGGAAGCAGTCTTTTTTATCGTTTTTGCAAGCCAAGCGCGACAGACTCGGCAGGAAAGCGGCGGAAATAAGGCTCGGGATAAGGTAGATGAACTGGATCGGTTTTTGGGCAGCCGAATAAAACCCGACTTGTTCGGCCGTGGAAATGAGCCCCAAGATTATCATGTCGATATTGATCATGACGATCCCTAAGAGGCTTACGAGGCCAAAAGGCCAGGCGGAAACAATGATCGGTTTGACGAGTTTCTTGTCGAAGCTTTTCCAGATCCCTTGAAAATATTTCTTGAGAGGAATGAAAACGGCGATTGTCCCGAGTCCGGCGCCGATCGCGTAAGCCAGGGCAAAGCTCTGGTTGGTGCCGAACTGCCGCAAAGCCATAAATCCGAGGATAACGATGAAAAGATTGGTAAGGACGTTCACCACGGCCTCGATCTCCATTCTCTCGAGGCTGCGGCTCAAGGAAACTCCGAGATCCCTCAAGGAATCGAAAATGAAAACCAAAGCGACGATCGGCATCAAAGCGATCGCTCCCGGAAGGTTGCTTAGTTTTCCGGCGAAAACATTCATCAAAACCGCGAGAATGGCCACCAAACTGGTTTTGATAGCCAAGGAGGTGGCGAGATAGGCTTTTTGTTCTTCCGGCTTTCGATTGGCTTCGCGGATAAGCAGGGAATTGATGCCGAGATCGGCGAAAATGACGAAAAGCGCGGAAATGCCCAGGGCGTTTTCGAGAGATCCCCAGGAATCGGCCCCCAAAACCCGGGCAGCGTAGATGATGATCCCGGCCCGCAAAAGCCGGCCCACGCTTTGGCCGAGAAGCATCAAAAAGGAGTTTTTGGCGATGGTCTTGTTCATAAAGTCCCTTTATTTTGCCTTTAATTTGACAAAAAGTCCAAAATCACCGATAATCCTAAACAATTAGTTTAGAGACAGATCAGGCAGTTTTCCCAAAACGTTAAGCCATTGTGTTTCGACTAAGAAAAGGTCAAAAGTTTAAACCAATAATGGCTTATAACGATAACGCTCCGAGGCAGATGTTCAAGGGCGATTGGAAGTGCTCCAAGTGCGGCGCTCCGATCACCGAACTTCCCTTTGAGCCGGATCCGTCGAGGTTGGGTTCTCTTCTTTGCCGCGATTGTCATCGCGAAAGAAGGAATTCCTTCGGCGGAAGACGCTAAGCGTCGCATCCGAGAAATCCCGCGGAAACGCGGGATTTTTGTATACCCGGAAAAGGAAATGTATAATAAAAGCGACATGAACGCCGCTTTGATATTTTTCGGAACCTGGGCCGTTGTTTCTCCGTTTTTCACGGGAAACGTCGGAACGAGCATTTTTTACAGCAACATTCTGCTCGGATTGGCGCTTGTCCTTACGGCCTGCTGGAGGCTTTGCGGCTGCCGTGGCAAGAAGAAATGATTTTGTGCTAATATCATCACGATGAAAGTAAAAATATATTCGACTCCGGTTTGCGTCTACTGCCGCATGGCCAAGGAGTTTTTCAAGAAAAACAACGTCGAATTCGAAGAAGTGAATGTGGCCGTCGACAGACAGGCGGCCGAGGAAATGGTCGCGAAATCCCACCAAATGGGCGTGCCGGTGATTGATATCGACGGAGAAATCTTTTTGGGATTCAACCGCCGCGATTTGGAAGAAAAACTGGGAATAAGATAAGTTCTCTTATGTACGAGCTTGTCATCATCGGCGGAGGACCGGCGGGAATGGCCGCCGGCATCTACGCCGGCCGCAAAAGACTGAAAACCCTCTTGATCTCCAAAGACTTGGGCGGTCAGCCCCTTATTTCTTCGGAGATCCAGAATTGGGTCGGCGTGAAATCGATCTCCGGATTCGATTTGATGGGAGCGATCGAAGACCATCTGCGCTCCGAGAAAACCACGGAAATACTGCTTGACGATCCGGTTGTCAGCCTGCGGGAAAAAGAAGGGTTTTTCGAAGTGAAGACCGAATCGGGAAAAGCTTTCGAGACCAAAACCATTCTGGCCGCGACCGGCAGCCGCCGCCGCAAACTCGATGTACCGGGCGGAACAATTTTCGAAGGCAAGGGTCTGGTTTATTGCTCCACCTGCGACGCTCCGCTTTTCGAGGGTAAGGAGGTGACGGTTATCGGAGGCGGAAACGCCGGAGTCGAAGCAACCATCGATCTTATGGCTTACGCTTCGAAAATCCACCTACTGGTCAGATCGGATTTATCCAAGGCCGACGCCGTTCTCGTGGAAAAGATCAAAGATTCCCCGAAAGTGGAAATTGTCTTGAACGTGCTGATCGACGAGATCAAAGGAGACGAGTTTGTCAAAGCCGTCAAATACCATGATAAGAATACCGGCGCGACCGCGGAAGTTCCGGTAAGCGGGGTTTTTGTGGAAATCGGTCTTTTGCCGAATTCCGAGCTTTTCGAGGGGCTGGTGGAGATGAACGAGAACAAATTTATTGTTATCGATCACAAAACCGGCGCCACTTCGATTTCGGGAATCTGGGCCGCCGGAGACGTTACGGACACTTTGTACAAACAGAACAATATTGCCGTTGGAGATGCCATCAACGCGGTTTTGAACATCAACGGCTACTTGAACGGATTGAAATAGGTTATCCACCGCGGGGAACCAGGTGTTTTGTTATACTGGAATCAAGCTTGGTGAGGGAGTGGTAATCCCTCATTTTTAAAATAAAAAATAAAATCATGGACGAACAATTTCAAATAAACGGCGTCAAGGCGGAAAACGAAGAAGAGAATTATCTATCTCCGGAAATAAGACCCATTCCTCCACAAATAAACTATACCGAACCAACCGCTCCCCAAAAGAAACCGAGAATCCGGCGCTGGAAATCTTTCTTGATCATTCTCGGGATAATCGCCGCCGCCGAATCGGGTTATCTTGTTTGGAACCACTATTTGAGTCCCGAAGCCAAAGAAAACAGGAAAATCGAAAACGACTTCAAAGCCTACATGAGGCTTGTCGATCAATACGAAACCGCCATGAAAAACGACACCTACGGCGGCAAGACTCCCCAGGAAACTCTGGATATGTTTATCGATGCTTTGGAAAAGGGAGATCTCGAATTGGCAAGCAAATATTTTGTGTTGCGCGAGGATGGGAGCCGGGATCCGGAAATATTGGAGGCTTTACAAGAGAAAAAAATAAATAACATACTTCCTGAAATGATTAGACTATTATCTGTTGCTCAACCGACAGGATCTTTTCTCGAAGGACGCTATGGATTTAAAGTAACAGATGATACGGGGAATTATTCTACTATTGAATTCATTTTTAATGAATATTCCCAAGTATGGAAAATAGAAAGCATGTAAATAATGGTTAGAATCTTTAACCGTCTATCAATTAAAAGAGCCATAATTTTATTGTTAATAATCTTAGTGGCTATATATATTATTAAAAATAGAATGCGGATTATTAGCGATCTTAATAGCTTGGTACAATTAATGGCTTTTTATAAATATTATTATGGACTTCAGCTCGCTATGAAGTTTGATACCTACGGCGGCCAGACTCCACAGGAAACTCTAGATTTATTCATCGACGCCCTAAAAAAAGGAGATGTGAAACTGGCGAGTAAATATTTTGTGTTGCGCGAGGATGGCAGTCGGGATCCGGAGATACTGGACATACTTAAAATAAAGAAATCTAATGGTTCACTTCCTGAGATTATTAATATTGCACAGAATTTAAAGCCAGTCGAAGATTATAAAGAATCGGAGAATGCCTATAGTCATATTTTTATAACCCCTGACGATCAAGGTATGGCACAATCTTGGATGATTATAGTTAAAAATAAATATTCTCAATTATGGAAAATAGAAAGATTTTGAAATATATAATCCCGCTTTTAGCGGGGTTATTTTTTATCTTTTCCGGAACCGCCATGGCTTACGGTCCGGAAACGCATGCTTATCTTACGGACGAAGCGATTAACTTCTTTAATCAGAAAACTGGAGGAGTTAGGGTACCTCCAGACTTAAAGGCGTTTATTATTGATGGTTCTAGCCGGGAAGACGATATACCTCGTTTTCTTAATCATTTTTACGATCCGGTTTATAACCGTGGCCTTGAGACCGATTATTCGATCACTCCTTTCATTCCTATTGGTTCCTGGGAATCAGCCAAAGATTGGGCCGATGACAGTGTCAATCAGAACAAGCCTATTTATAAAGTTCCGGCAACTATTGGTTCGATTCTAACCGTGATCGAACAAAGGAAAATCAGTGCTATATCGAGTGAAACTAATTTTACCTGGTCAAGGGCGATTGATTTTTACGCTGAAGGCAAAAACGAAGAAGCGATGTTCACTTTGGGGCATGTGCTTCATTTAATCGAAGATATGTCCGTTCCGGACCATACGAGAAACGATGCCCATGCAGAAGGCAGTCCATACGAGTTATACGCGGACAGGTTTATTTTAGGAAAACCAGATTCGTCATTATCTTTAAAACTCGCATCAAAATCATTGATAAATTCGGAGAATCTTGATCAAGCATTCGATGGTTTGGCTACATATTCTAACAATAATTTTTACAGTGATGACACGATAGGCATCCAAAGCGGATATAATCTGCCGCAACCCGATTATTTCCTGCCAGCAGGAAAATATTCTATAGCGATTAAAACCGATCCTATCAATGGAAATTATAAATTATTTCTAAAAGACTCTAACGTTTTAGATACAGTCGCTGTAAATAAAAATAAGATTTTTTTATTTCTTCAAGAAGATAATGGTGATCAAGTCATGAAAGACTACTGGTCCCATCTTTCTCCAAAATCGGTCCAATACACCGCGAGCGTCATCGATCTGTTTTTCAAAGAAGCGGAGGCAGCCAGAAAAGAATATAATGCCAGCCCTCCGGTAATTGAAGAAGAAAAATCTCTTTTCGGGCAAATCATGGATGGTATCGGAAGCTGGCTGCTCGGTCTGACCGATGCCGCCCGCGAAGCCTGGCTTCGGATGTTCGGCGATCAACCGGAGATCATAGGCGAATTCCCATTGAACCCACAAACTCCGATTAAGGAAGAAGCCATCGATCAATATAAGGAAAAACCGCTGATTTCTGTAGCTAAGCTTCGGATCGCGAGAGGAGAGACAAACCAAATCCAGGGTTCGCGTTTCTCCTTTGGAGGGAAAGTTACGATTTCAATTGAGCGTCCGGATAAAATCAGGATCGAGGTTCCTGTTGTCTCCGACAACAGCGGAAGAATTGTTTATCAATACAAACCAGCGGCTTACGATCCGATCGGAGTTTATTATATCTCGGCCAAGGATACGGTCTCCGGCTTGACCTCGGACAGGATCAAATTCGAGCTTGCGGAAGCAGTCGAGAAAATTGAAGAGGAAGAAACTTCCAACGAAGTCGAAGAAACAGAAAACAATAAACCCGAAGACGATCTTCGATTTTGCGATTTCGGTTCTTCTTCTTACGGCAGCGGACAGGTGATTTTGAACGAAATCGCCTGGATGGGATCGTCCGCGAGCGCGAACAGCGAATGGATCGAACTCAAGAACGTCTCGACCGGGACAGTCGATCTTTCCGGTTGGCAGATTCTCGATAAAGACAAAGGCATCAAAATCCGTTTTCCCGCCGGAGCCAAAATATCGGCCGGAAGTTTTTATCTTTTGGAGCGAACGACCGATGCGAGTGTTCCCGGAGTTGCGGCGGATGCGATCTATACCGGAGCCCTGTCCAATTCCGGGGAAGACTTGAAGCTTTTCAACGCTTCTTGCGGGTTGGTGGATGCGGTTTTCTCGAGCGACGGCTGGCTGGCCGGAGATGCCGCTTCGAGAAAAACCATGGAAAAAGATTCTTCGGGGATCGGTTGGCATACGTCGTCTTTTGCCGACGGCACCCCGAAACAGGAAAACTCCACCGGAAGCTATACTCCTCCTTTACCGCCTCCGGTAACGCCGCCGAGTCCTAGCCCGACATTGGTGGATTTTTGCGATCAATTCGATCTCGATTCGCCGACCAGAAAGATTCTCATAAACGAAATCGCCTGGGCCGGATCGATCGTTTCTTCTTCGGACGAATGGATCGAACTCAAAAACATCGGCGACACGGATATTTCCCTTAAGGGTTGGCAGCTTCTCGACAAGGCCGGCGACATCAAAATCGTTTTTCCCGGATCAACCGCGATCCCGGCTCACGGATTTTATCTTCTCGAACGGACCGACGACGAGAGTGTCCCGGGAGTAGCGGCAAACCTTGTTTATATCGGAGGACTCAATAATTCCGAAGAAACCTTGAGGCTTTTCGACAACGAATGCGCTTTGGTGGACGAGGTAATCGACGTGGGAGAAAACTGGTCTAATATCGGCGGAAGCGGCGCTCCGGATTACCGGACAGCCGAAAGAACCAACCTGGCGAGCTGGCACACTTACCATGGAGAGGGGATAATCGGAATCAAAGGAACGCCCAAGGCGGAAAACAGTGTTCCGGCAGCCGAGGAAGAGAGCGATGCCTTGGCGGCTGACGACTGGCAAATCAGCTACAATTTCGACGAAGTTTCCGTGGATTTTTCTTTGCCGATAAACGAGGATGTTTCTTACCGGATTTTGGATATGGAAAGCGGTAAATTCACGGACGTTATCTTGAACGCGAGCGGGGTTTTCTCCAAACGTATCGACGAAATCGGCCGCAACTACCAATATCGGATAAGGATCAAAGGCGAAGACGGAACCGACTTGGGATATTCGGACATAAAAACGATCTATATTCCGAGTTATATCGAAAACACGAGCTTTTACCGGGCTTCCCATTACACGCTGCGCGGCGAAGAGATCGAGGAACCGCTTTTCGAGTTTTCTTACGACAACTATCCGTTTATGCCGCGAGACACGAACCTCGCTTTGGCTTACGGAGAACCTCCGGGGCCGAACTATAAGGTGATGGTTTTCTATTTGAACCGGGACGCACCCAAAGATCTGTTTTTGAACGTCGACCAGCCTTTGGCCAAATATGCGAGCGATGTTCTGAAAACCAGATATGATCTTTGCGGCGGGATAACGGAAAGCGAACGATCGTCTATTGTTCTGGCTGACGCGGCCGAAGGCTGCAATATCATGATCGGCGGCATCCCGAACAGCGCTATGGTTTTCCAAACTTATTTATCCGAAGAAGACAATCGTTTGCTCTTGCCCATAAAAAGGCAATCCGGAGAAACGGTCTTTGATTCGGAAGATTTCATCACCGTCGCCTTTTACGGGCTTTACAGATTTTATCCGTCGTCCCACCAAGAAACGGATATTTTCAAGCTTTTGGCGGTCGACAAGCAGAAATATTATTTCGGCGAAGCGCCGGAGCATTTGGCACCGATTATGTCCGGAGAAATCGCGGCGTCATTTGATGCGCTGAAATCCGAGCTTACTTGGAGCGTTTCTCCCGGCACCGATCCGGATTCTTTGGATCCGCTTTTGCGCTACGAAATAAGTTACGATGCGGGCGCGACCTGGGAAAACGGCAGCCTCGAAAACAAAAAGACGACTTCGCCCGGAGAAAGCCACAGTTTGTGGATCAGGGCGAATGACGATTTCGGCATCAGATCCGAACCCCTCCGGCTGGAATACGTTGTTCCGGAATCCCAGGCTCCTTTCGGGATTTCCAATATTTCCTGGAGAGAGATCGGCGGAAAGAAAATCTTGAACTTCGATTATCCGCAATATCCGTTCATTCCCGGAGAAACCGGATTCAAAGCCATGGTTTTTTACTTCGATCGTCTGCCGCCGGAAAGTTATAACGGTGGATATACCGGCGGAAATTATCCGAGGATCCAAACAAAGCATTTGGCCTGTGCCGGTTTTGATCCGGTAAGCGGCACGGGCATTCTTAGGGATTTTCCGATTTTGATTCTGGCCGATTCCAGCGATTTGGTAAGGGACAGTTTTGGCGGCGAAGTGACGGAACCGAATAAGTGCTTTGATTGGACCAGCCTTCCGCGCTCCGCGGCTTTGGTGCCGGTGCCTGGGACAGAGGCCGGTCGGATTTCTTTGGAAATAAGCGGGCTTTTGGATAGCGACCGGAGTCTCAATTCCTTGAATTCTTCCGACTTTTTCACCATCGGGTTTTACAAGTTCGATTTGTGGGGCAACGGAATAATGGTCGCGAATGACACACACAAATATTATTTTTCGCCGTAAGAAATCCTTTTCCATTGACAAGGATCCTATCTGGTGGTATCTTATATATACAAAAACAGCGTTATTGACGCTGTTTAGGTCTTTCCGAAAGGAGGAGATTCCAATGGGCAGTATAAGCATGGTTGGCCACGATATTACTTAGCCGGCTGCTCGTCCGCGCCTTCATCGGGGGCGATTAACACCAACGCATCGTTCCCGAAAGAAGTCCGCGCAAAATAGATAATGGAGGTGGTTAATTTCATCTAGTAGCCACCTTGAGCTGGTCCTTAATTTGGGAGTCCGGACTATATGCCTAGTCTTTCCCGGACTCCCCGTCATCTTTTTTTCTTTCATTGTTCCGTTCCTTCTACCTCCTACTATCCTGGGCTTGGGGCAGGCCCGGGATACCTTTTACCCACCTAAGACGTGGGCTTTTTTTATCCGGCCGGAAAAATCTGTTATAAAATACCTTTATGGTTGTCTTGCTTCATAATATCCGCAGTCTTTACAACACTGGTTCGATTTTTCGGACGGCCGACGCCGCCGGATTTTCCAAGATTTATCTCTGCGGCATCACGCCGGAGCCGCTCGATCGTTTCGGCCGATACCGGAAAGAAATAAGCAAGGTCGCTTTGGGAGCGGAAAAATATATCGAATGGGAAAAATTTAAATCAACCGGTCGGTTGATCGATCGGTTGCGTAAAGAAGGCTATAAGATCTGGAGCATCGAACAGGATGAAGATTCGGTTCCTTACGATAAAGTCCGGGTTTCCCGAAAAGACAAAATCGCTTTAGTTTTGGGAAGCGAAACCAAAGGTTTGCCAAAATCCATATTGGAGAAATCGGACAAAATAGTCGAAATTCCCATGAAAGGCCGAAAAGAATCGCTGAACGTTTCCGTGGCTTTCGGCATCGTCGCTTTTTCTCTCGGAAAAAACAATAAGCGGAAATAAGGTATAATTAGATCCGTAATGCCTTCGATCAAAAAAATGATATTTCTCGCCGTTATTATCGTTATCCTTATTTTTTTCTGGATAGCTTTTTATTATTTTCTTCAGGATATCGGTCAGATCCGGGAAATCGAGGCGTCGATTTACCGCGGAGGCGCGGAAAAAGCGACTCTCAAGCTCGAAACGGCGACCGATCCCATAAGCCAGGCCAAGGGCCTTTCCGGCCGCGACAAGCTTCAGGAGACGGACGGAATGCTTTTTATTTTTGATTCGGATGAACCGAGGGTGTTCTGGATGGCGGGCATGAGGTTTTCTCTCGATATCGTCTGGATAAAGGACAACATCGTGATCGGCATCGAATACGATGTCCCGCCCTATAAATCGAGCGAAGGAATGCCGGAGTTCTACGAATCTCCCGGTCCGGTGGACAAAGTCCTGGAGCTTCCGGCCGGAGAAGCCGAAACCATCGATCTTCAGATCGGCGACCGTCTCGTCGTGAGATAATAATATGGACAAAGAGAAGAAAATAATCGGGCTTCATCGCAATGTTTTCTTTCTCGGGCTCGTCAGTTTTTTCAACGACGCTTCGAACCAACTGATCCAGTCGGTGATGCCGGCTTATTTTTCCACGGTTTTGGGTATCCCGCCTTTTTTTGTCGGTTTGATCGAGGGCGCGAGCGACGCCATTTCTAGTTTCGCCAGGGTTTTTTCCGGATGGTTTTCCGACAAAATCAAAAGACGCAAACTACCTTCGATTTTCGGGTATGCTTTGTCGGTCGCCACTCGACCGTTTTTTACGATCATCTCCGGATTCAACGACGCTTTTCTTTTGAGAATGATCGACCGGGCGGGCAAAGGATTCCGCGAACCGCCGCGAGACGCCTTGATCGTCGAATCGGTGGAGAAAAAAGACCTCGGTGTTTCTTTCGGATTCCAGAGGGCGATGGACGCCGCCGGTTCGCTTATCGGGCCGCTCCTTGCCATCTGGTTCGTCAAGCTCTACGACGGAGATTATCAGAGGTTTTTCGTTTTCTCCTTCTGGCTCGGGCTATTTGCCGTTCTGACCTATGTCCTCGTGAAAGAAAAAAGAGATTCGTCCGAATCCGAGGGTATTGTTGCCGAAGAATTGGATTTCCGATTGATCAAAAGAAACAAGGAGCTTTTGCTTTTCGTGGCGAGCGCTTTCATTTTCGGGCTCGGAGAACTGCCGATCGCCCTTATGCTTTTGCGGCCGATAGAAATCGGCATCGGGACCTTGAACGTTCCTTTGATGTATTTTCTCTACGGCTTGGCTTTTACCCTGGCCGCCATTCCTTTCGGAAAATGGTCGAGCAAGGTCGGTGAGAGGATAGTGATCGTCATCGGA
>JAKJEF010000010.1 GCA_022705565.1 Patescibacteria group bacterium | reverse complement strand
AAGAGCATACCGTTTTTCTCGATTTTATTTATCCGTTATCCAAAAAACCAAAACTTTTTTCTCCCGAAAAACTTGAGATTTTATGGCTCACCAAAGAAGAAATAATTGCTAATAATATTACTAAAGACAGAAAGTTTCTTGATAAGATATTTAAATATAGAAGAAAATCCAAAGCCTCCAGCTTCAATAAAAAATTGAGACCCAACCTGCTTCTAGTTTGATTTTTCAAGATTCTTAAAAGTCTTAATTCGGCCCATAGGCTTTTAGGGGCGTGAAGCTTGAATTGTTATATTAGAATTGTATGGCCCCAAACTATCGCTTGAAAGCGGCGTGGTAAGACGCAAGAATATGGAGGCGGTAGCGTCTTTGGCAACATTTTCTTTAAACATATAGTATTGCTGTGGAACGAGGAAAGTCGTCCAGTTATTGCCGTTATTCGAGAATTCAAATTTGGTTTGTTTGTCGCCGGGTCCGTTTCCGAACGACCATGAATTTATCCCATCGGTAAAATTGGTCGATTTAACGTCGAGATCGACCGCACCGTTGAGGGCGGTGACGGTTTCCGGGTCGTTGATTCCGCTTGGCGTTGAATCTTTCGTCGATTCAAGCGCCATAAATCCAAAATCGACAGAGCCATCCGTATTAAGGACAATAGAGATACAGTATAAAGTGTTGCCTTTTACACCGCTCGATGGCGTGCTTTCGCCTGAAGAGTTGACCGCAATAACGCGGTACCAATACGTATCTCCGCATGCGTGGCCGTCATCAATGTAGACAGTGTCCACGATTCCCGATTTCAGGTCGGCATATGTCCCGGGAGAACCGCTTTCGTCCGGAGCTCGTTGTATCTTGTAACTGGCGGCGCCTTCGTTCGGCGCGTCCCAATCGATTTCCATGCTTTCTTCGTCTACGGCGTTCACTTGGACGTTTTGGGGAACGCCCGGCTTGGTAAGAATACTCATTTCATTGGAAATGGGAGAACGATTGTTGTTGACATCTTTATCAAAAATCGCATACCAATACGTCGTATTCGGCAGGGCGGTGGAATCGGCGTAGCTGTTGGTGCCGGATGTGGCGATGATGTCGCTCGTGGTAAGACCGGAGCTGGTTTTGCGGGCAATTTCATACGGTTGGGTGGCATGAAGTCCGGGTGCTCCTGTTCCGGGAGTACTCGCTGTCCAGCCGAGCTCGACATTCGTTGCCGGTTGCGTGAGGGTGAGTAGGGATGGAGCGACATTCACGTTTATGTTATCGATGCCGAGCGTTACCGTCCTTAAGAGAAGACCTCCGGTTATCGACGTTCTCAGAGTGGCGCGGATAGTATAGTCGCCGGCGGGCACGTTTACGTTTACGGGCGAGGTGGTTGTCCACGGAACATCGTCGCTCAAAGTTACGCAACCCAGATTAGCGACAAAATCGGTATTCGAGCTGTTATATAAATCGAGCCTGATCCAGCTCGCATTACTCCCCAATATACCCAATAAAGGGACTTCGTCGCCGTAATAACTGAACGACCCTCGGACATTTACGTTGCCGGTTCCGGGAATAGTCAGCGGCTGATGTATCATACCCCGGTAATTGATCGTGAGGATAACCGAAGTCCCATTCGCCCTGAAAGCGGTTTGGCCGCCTAAAGTTCCCGAATACGCAAAACTATTGAAGTTGATTTCGGAGGCGGAAAGGGTGTTGCCGCAAGTATTTGTGCCGCTGCCGTTCGCGAGCGTCCATCCGTTGGCATTGCCGTTAAAATTCGGGTTGTTCGTCTTTATGATGGCCAAAACCAAAGCCGGGTAACAAATGGCGATGACTAAGCAAATAAAAAACAGGCGCTTCATGGATCAGTATTGTATTTTCTTTTACAAGACCAGATCAAAAACAAGATAACCAAAAAAATAGTTAAAAAAAAACAACGATGGCGCATGAGCATCGATCGGGACGCGTCTCGTTTCTGTTAATCGGAGAAAAAAGTTGAACCGCAGTCGACGTTATCAAGGATGCGCCTTGATTGCTCGCTCCGTATCGCGACATCACGGGAGCGAGGCGCGACATTGGCGAATCCGCGGCCGATGTTCTCGGAGATGTGTCAAAAGATCTAAAAAACAATAGATCAATCGGGTCGGCGGGAGAAACGACATCGTCGGGATTCACCGGGAGGCCCATGGGCCCGATAGAGCGTATCGGAGCGCCGAAGCACATCGAAGTGTCGAAAGAACACGATATGTCGCAAGAAAGGGTGCCGCCGCTGAACCCGAAGTCCGCACAGGTATGATTTCCCAGATTCGAACCTTCGCAATCTTCATCGTCTTCGATAATGTCGTTTCCGCAGATACCTATATCTACAATCGCGTTGATTGTGGCTTCACTGTCTTCCATATCATTTTTTAAAATTCACTTGCACCTTGAAAAACTTCTTGAATATGAAAATGAGCCCGATGATCAGGATCGCGATGGCGATTCTGCTTGTCCAAGGGTTGTACGCGTTCCAAAAAGAGGCGGCTTTATAATATACGGCGGCCACCAAATTACTCGTCCCGATCCGAAAGTAAATTTTTGCCGCCGAGGCGATGTTGATTCTTGTTTGTCCGGATGCGGAAACTATCGGGTGGGCTTCAATGTACGCAAAATAATCGCCTGGGGTTGTGCGTATGGGAATATTCAGTTTTATAGACACCGGCTGGCTTTGGCCCGGTTGAAGAGTGAACTTGGATGGCGAGAAAATAAACCATGATTCAGGCGGCATTATCTCGGGTTGCTGTTCGTGGTAGGAAATACCGACTCCGTAATCGGCGACTTCGTCTCCGGTATTGATGACGGTCAGCGGCGGCAGATTATATATCTCTCCGGGCATCAGAATCTCCGTGATTTCGATCTTACTGGTTCCGACGCCGACACCGATGCGCGATTCTGCTATATCGGGAATCATGGCAATCAAAATAACCCATAAAAACAAAACATATTTCATTTTGTTTTTATGAAGCGATCGCCGTGATGATCACATCTACATCTTGTTGAATAAAGAAAGTTGAAGCGGTCGGAGTAGTTAAATTCAGGTCGAGATCGATTGTGTCGCTCGGTGGAAGGGCGGAACCTAATGTCTGGTTGTTGAGGGTGAGAGCCGTGTAATCGGTGGGTGGAGTATCGCAATCATTGACCGAAGCATTGCAAAAACGATGAACGTATTTATCGGTGTCTGCACTACCGGACAGCGTCCAATTGACGCTATCTTGGCCTCTAATCAAAATATTGATATTGACGTTGCCTTCGTTGGTTACAGTCTGTGTGTCTGTAAGAGTGGTTGTGCAGTTTGATGAGTTTAACGCAAGTATACCGTAATCTACTGTGCCGTCAGAAACGCTGACTGATACATTTTCTAATAAAACTGTGGCAGCTACCGTTGCGCTATTCGAAGCATGAGCTGAGGGAGCTAAGACCATCGCGAGTGTCAGAAGAGAAAATAGAATATTTTTCTTCATAACAAATTTATTTAATTTTTAATGTTAAAAAACAAGTATCTTCAGTATCATACAAAAAGAAAAGATTGATGACAATGATTTTTTAAAGCCCGGATGTGGATAACTATAAAAAATCCGTTTCGGGAGAGCTGTCAAACGGTCATAAATATTTTTGTCGGATATAAAATAAGCCTTGTTTAAAGCCGAATGCCGGTCATCGATCTCGCGCGATAAATATCGCTTGATATAACTTTTCGGATTCCTTTCTAATTCAAAATGACAATCGCCGCATTCAATATGGAGGCGAAGCTCACCCACAATAGATAAGGAATAAGGAGGTAGGATGCCAATTTCGACAGGGGATGAAACTTTTTTATCGTCATGACGATAAGAGCCCACATGGCGATAATCACCAATAATGCAAGCGCCGGAGATTTCAAGCCGAAGAAAATCGGCGACCAAATAAAGTTAAGACCCAATTGCGCGAGAAAATATTTCCCCGCGACCTTAACCTCTTTATTGTTCCAGCCTTTTCGCCAGATTAAGTAAAAGGATAACCCCATCAGGAAATACAACAACGTCCAGACCGGTCCGAATATCCAGTTCGGCGGAGAAAACGTCGGTTTATTCAAGGTGGCATACCACGTGGGAATAGCAGGAATGGTGAACGCGCTTCCGACAATGCCCGCCAATTCGCAGCCGACGACGGAAATAACGAGTTTATATGTGTCTTTCATGATATCTACATTATGGACTTATTTGGAAAACGGGACAATCGATCGAACGATGCGGATAAATCTGTTGCCGAAGATTAAAAGAAAAAGTAATATAAATATATGACAAATAACGCAAAAAATATAAAAATTCTTACGGTCGCCGTGTTGCTTATCGGCTGTCTCGTTTGGTATTTCGGGGTTTTCAGGAAGCCGAATCAAGTAGGTGAGCTCGTTTCTTTCGTGGATAGCGCCGTCGGATTAGTCGAAACAAAAGGCAGGGACGCCTTTGCCGATTTCAGGCAAAAAGGCGGAGAATGGTGGAAAGGAGACAAGTATATTTTTGTTTACGACATGGACGCGAACACCTTGGTTCTGCCTCCGACTCCGGAAATCGAAGGGACAAATCGTTGGTCAACGGAAGACGCCAATGGCGTTTTCTATGTCCGCGAAATGGTTAACGAACTGGAAAATAAGGATTATGTTTGGATAATGTATTCTTATCCCAAGCCCGGAGCGGAAAACGCCTCTCCCAAAGTCGCCTACGTGAGAAAAGCGATGGTAGACGGCGATTATGTGATTATCGGCTCGGGAATATATTACTAAATTATCCCGGCCGGTAACCGATAAAACCCCCGATACCCGGGGGTTTTATGACTAATAACCGTTATTGACAGCCCAAAATACATCGATCATTATCTATATATGGCTGATCAATCGCCTTGCGTTAAATGTTTCGGATCCTTGGGTATCGACTCGAGGATGAAAATCTACAAGTTTTTGAAAGAAAACGGAAAAAGCACGGTTTCCGCTATCGTCGACATATTGGAATTGACCCAACCGACGGTTTCTTATCATCTCAAAGAGATGAAGGATGCCGGACTTTTGAATAGCCTGAAGTCGGGCAAAGAAGTGTTTTACAGTATAAATCAAAAATGTCCGTCGCATAACATCCCGGACTGTTTTTTGGCCAAAACGAAGTTTTAATCCATGCTCAAAGTAGAGAACCTCCAGGTGTCTGTCGAAGGAAAACAAATCCTTAACAAAGTGAATCTGTCCGTCTCCGCAAACAGTATTCACGTTCTGATGGGCCAGAACGGGTCCGGAAAAAGCACTCTGGCCCAGACGATAATGGGAAATCCTTTTTATGAGCCTGTTGCCGGAAAAATAGAATTCGAGGGCGTCGATATTTTGGGTCTGAAACCCGACGAGCGTTCCAAAAAAGGAATATTCCTGTCGTTCCAGTATCCGAGCGAGGTGGCGGGAGTGGGTATCCAAAGCTTCTTAAGGATTCTTTACAATAACTCGCACGAAGAAAAATTGACGCCCGTAAGATTCAGGGAATTGCTTTTTGCAAAATCGGATATGCTTGGGATAAACCGGGAAATACTGGAAAGATCATTGAACGACGGATTTTCCGGCGGAGAAAAAAAGAAAATGGAAATACTCCAGATGTCGATTCTCGAGCCGAAACTGGCGATCTTGGACGAAGTCGACAGCGGTTTGGATATCGATAGCTTGAAAATAGTGGCCAATGCCGTTGATCGTCTTCGGAAGAAAAATAACATGGCGGTTCTGATAATCACCCATTACGCGAGAATCTTGAAATATCTGGAACCCGACTTTGTCCACGTCATGAAAGACGGTCGGATCGCGAAAAGCGGAAACAGGAGGTTGGCCTACGAACTGGAAGAAAGAGGATATGAATTCGATGCCTGAAAAGACTTTCCGCAAAAACATCGATATCCGGAAGAATTACAGCGAGAAATTCGGGTTTAACATGCCCGAAGAGTTTTTGTTGAAGATAGAAAAAGGGTTGAACGAGGAAACGGTGAAGCGGATTTCCAAAGCCAAAAACGAGCCCGCCTGGATGCTGGAGTTCAGGCTCAAAGCTTTTGGGTTTTTTAAAGAGAAAAGCTTGCCGAGCTGGGGCCCGGACCTGTCGAAGATCGATTTCGACGACATTTATTATTATTTGAAGCCGGTGGACGAAGCCAAAAAAACATGGGACGAAGTTCCGGAATCGATCAAAAACACGTTTGAGAAATTGGGCGTGCCGCAAGCCGAGAAAGAGTTTCTGGCCGGCGTCAAAGCGCAATACGATTCCGAAGTCGCCTATTCGTCCTTAACAAAAGAACTGGAAAATGAGGGAATCGTTTTTCTGTCCACGGACGAGGGCTTAAGAAAATACCCGGAAATCTTCGAGGAATATTTCGGAAAGCTTGTGCCGTTTTCCGACAACAAATTCGCCGCCTTGAACAGCGCCGTTTGGTCCGGAGGATCTTTTGTCTATATTCCCAAAGGAGCCCAAGTCAAAAGGCCTTTACAGGCGTATTTCCGGATCAACGCGGAAAAAATGGGACAGTTCGAAAGAACATTGATCATTGCCGATGAAGGAAGCTTCACCCAGTACGTCGAGGGCTGCACAGCTCCGGTTTATTCGACCGACGCCTTGCACGCGGCGGTCGTGGAGGTTTTCGTTAAAAAAGGGGCTAGGTTCAGGTACACTACCATCCAGAATTGGTCAAACGACGTCTACAACCTGGTGACCAAAAAAGCGAAAGTCGAAGAAAACGCCGTCATGGAATGGGTGGACGGAAACCTGGGCTCGAAAACGACCATGAAATATCCATCTTGCTATCTCGTGGGCAAGGGTTCTCGAGGAGAGATGCTCTCCATTGCTTACGCGAGCGAGAACCAGCACCAGGACACCGGCGCCAAAATGATTCATCTCGCTCCGGATACTTCTTCGAAAATCATTTCCAAGTCGATAAGTCTGAAAGGCGGAAGATCGAGTTATCGGGGTAGGGTGGAAGTCTCTTCCGAAGCCAAAAACGCGAAGTGCCGGGTGGAATGCGACGCGCTGATCCTGGACGAGGATTCCGCCTCGGACACTTTCCCCTTGATGAAAATCAACGAGGGATCGGCCGAGATAGAGCACGAAGCGACCGTGAGCAAAATCAATGAAGAAAAACTATTCTATTTAACGAGCCGGGGGCTTACCGAAGACGAGGCGATGAGCTTGATCGTTTCCGGATTCATCGAACCCATTGTCAAAGAATTGCCGATGGAATACGCCATAGAATTGAATAGGCTGATCGAGCTCGAAATGGAAGGAAGTGTCGGCTAACATGAAAACGATCCTTCTCGATATCAAAAAAAATCAAAAGATAAGTGTCGCTGAAGACACGCAATTTGTTTTGGCGGACAGTCGCGGATTCGAAGAAGAATTTACTTTGAATCTTGTCTTCCAAAAGCCCGGGGTGGCCTCCGAGGTGTTGGGGATTTTCAATCTGCCGGCGGCAGAGAAAATCCATTTAACCACTTCCTCGAATCATCTGGTTCCAGGAACTTCGTGCCATACATATATCAAGGCCGTTTTGAACGAAAAATCGGATTTCGATTACCGTGGAGAAATCTTCATTGGAAAAAAAGCCCGGCAAACAACCGCCTATTTGCACGATCATGTTCTGGTCGCCGGAGACAATATCAAGAGAAACTCCCAGCCGATCCTTCAAATCGAAACGAACGACGTCCAAGCGTCGCACGGATCCACGACCGGAAGAATAGATCGAAACGAGCTTTATTATTTGGAAAGCCGGGGGCTCGAAAAAAACAAAGCCGAAGAAACGATCATTCAAGGATTCTTGATTGACCTCATAAAAAAGATCAAAGACGAGAATGTCAAAAGGTCGGTGCTGGACAAATTGGGATTGAAAAACGAATGAAAGACATAAGAAAAGATTTTCCGATTTTGGAAAGAAAAATCAACGGCCGTGAATTGGTCTATTTGGACAACGCCGCGACTTCGCAGAAGCCGAAGCAGGTTTTGGAGGCGATCGCCGGGTATTATTCGAATCACAACGCCAACATCCACCGGGGATTGCATACTTTAAGCGAAGAGGCGACCGATATGTACGAGAAATCCAGAGAAAAGATCGCCGGATTCATCGGCGCGAACTGTCCGGAAGAAGTTGTTCTCACCAAAGGAGCCACCGAATCTTTGAATATGGTTGCGGCAATGTGGGGCGCCACCAATTTGAAAAAAAACGACACAATCCTTTTCGGGGATTTCGAACACCACAGCAATATGGTTCCCTGGCTGGAAGCGGCTGAAAAAACCGGAGCGAAGATCGAATATCTGGAATCTGACGAAAACGGCGAAATCCGTATGGAAGAAGTCGAGAAAAAAATGACCGACAAGGTGAAATTGATTGCTATCACCCATGCTTCGAATGTTTTGGGGACCATTGTTCCGATCAAAGAAATCTGCCGGCTGGCGGCCAAAAAAGGAATCTTGGTTTGCGTTGACGGCGCGCAAGCGGCGCCGCACCTTAAAGTGAATATGGCTGACCTCGGGTGCGATTTTTATTGTTTTTCGGCGCACAAAATGCTCGGACCCATGGGTGTGGGCGTTCTCTGGGCGAGAAAAGAGATTTTGGAAAAACTCAAACCTTATGAATTCGGAGGCGGTATGATCGACGAGGTTTCTTACCGAAAGGCCACTTATGCGGCTATTCCGGCACGGTTCGAAGCCGGTACGCCGAATGTCGCCGGAGCAATCGGGTTTGCCGCGGCCGTGGATTATCTCGAAAAAATAGGAATGGATAACATCAGAAAGCATGAAATCGCGTTGAGCAGGCGTTTACTTGAAGAGTTGAGGCAGATCGAGGGACTGAAAGTGATCGGCCCGAAAGAACCGGAAAAAAGAAGCGGCCTCGTTTCTTTCGCGATCGCCGGAATCCACGCGCACGATATCGCTTCCGTATTGAACGATTACGGAATCGCCGTCAGGGCCGGGCACCATTGCGTCATGCCGTATCACGCGAAAATCGGCCTTTCGGGAACAACCAGGGCGAGCTTTTATCTTTACAATACCGAAGAAGAGATCGATCGGCTGGTCGAGGGAATAAAAAAGGCTGTGGAGATTTTGAGTTGAGATGGAGGATTTTTACCGCGAAGAGTTCATGGATATTTTCCGACATCCCCATAACAGGGGAACCTTGGAAAACCCGTCGGTCTTTGCCTATAAAAAAAATCCCATGTGCGGAGACTCCTTGGTTCTGCGGCTGAAGATCAAGGATGGAATTATCGAAGACGCCAAATTCGAAGGCGAAGCCTGCGCGGTCAGCATCATCTCGTCGTCGATCCTCACGGACTATTTGATCGGGAAAAGCGTCGACGAAGCAAAGAAGATAAACAAAGACCGATTGCTCGAAATGATCAGCTTGAATTTGACCACCAGCCGTATTTCCTGCGCCGCATTGGTTCTTTACGCTTTGGAAGAGGCGTTGAAAAACTATGAAAACAAAAAATCCGAATAAAATCACCAAAGATTCGAACCTTGCCCAAGTGGTGTACGAACATCCGGAAGCCGTGGAGGTATTGCTGGATTACGGACTCCATTGCATCGGCTGCGTGGCGAGCCATTACGATTCGATCGGCATGGGGGCGAAGATTCACGGGCTTTCCAACAAAGAGATCGACGAAATGATCGAAAAAATAAACAAAGCCATTTTGTCCGGAAAATAATCGTCCGGGCTTTGGGCCGATTATAACCTGTGTTATAATAAACCCATGGCAAAATTCGTGTGGACAGAAGAATATAGCGTCGGTATTCCGTCGATCGACGAACAACACCGGCATTTCTTTGATATCGCCAACCGGGTCACGGATCTGGCGGAAAAAGAGAATGTCAGCCGGGAAGAATTAACGACGAATCTTGGAGAACTGGGTAACTACGCTTTTTACCATTTCAGCACCGAAGAGGGATATTTCTCCAAATTCAATTACGAAGGAGCGGCTATCCATATAAGTGCCCACAACAATTACCGGCGGCAAATGGAAGATTATCTCGGCAGAGTCAGGGGAGAGAACGATTTAAAATCCCTGGCCGTCGTTGTCGCCAATTTCTCGGGCAACTGGCTTTTAGGGCATATTCTCGAAATGGATAAGAAATACACGGTGTTTTTCCAAGAAAGCGGAATCAATTAGTTTTTCCGAGATCGAAACCAAAAAAGAGCGAGGCCGAAAGCCCCGCTTTTTTTGCCGGATATTCCGGAAAAAATGTTATACTTACAATACAGGTCGTCATTAATAATAAATTAGAACCAATGAATAAAAAGACTTTATGGTCGATTGTCATTCTGGTCGTTGTGGCAATCGTCGTCTATTTCGGGGTGGTTGTTTGGCTTAACCGGAATAACGCGGAGCTTAAGGGAACGGTTTCTTACCGCGAACGCATTGCTTTGCCTTCGGGGAGCGAGGTAAAAGTGCAGATACGTGACGTTTCTAAAGGAGAAACCTTTGCGGAAACAAGCATCATCACGAGAGGAGAGAACGTGCCGATTCCGTTCACGGTTGTCTACGACGCTTCCAAAATAGACCCGAGCGCTGATTATGATGTGGTGGCTCAAATCCTTGTCGACGGCGAAGAGCGTTGGACCGTCGGCTCCCCGGAACCGTTCATAGGCGAAGATTCGCTGCCGGTCGAGGAAATCGATTTCATGCTGGTGGCTTCGGACCGAAACCTTTCCATCTTCGATCTCGACGGAAAGAGATTGAAAATGGTCTCTTTTAACGGAAAGGACGCGCCTTTGGACCCGGCTTACACTTTGGAATTCAACAACACTTTGGTCTCGGCCGTGATCTGCAACAATATCGCCGGAGATTTCACGCTCTCCGACAACACGATTAAAGGGTTATTCGTGACAACGGAGAAATTCTGCACGAGCCCGGACGGCATCATGGAGGCGGAAGATGCGTTTAAAGCCATGCTAAGCTCTGGAGCGACATTGTTCCTCGCGGGCAACACATTGACCATGTCCGATAGCGAAAATATCATGGTTTTCTCCCAATAGTCTTTTCGCAAACAAAAAAAGAAGATAAAACCTCCGGCTACGCTGGAGGTTTTTGATATAATAAAAATCAAGAGAGTGATCGTGCCATGCCTTGTCTTGGTCGGCATTATCGGAATATCGATTGTCTGAAAGATTTTACAGAAAGAGTTATAATTCAATCGATTGATGAAGATTTCCGAAGAAAAAAGAGGAGACGAGGGATCGATGGTCAGCGTCAATTTGGGAGCTTTTTGCAACCAGAATTGCGTTTTTTGTCTGGCCGCCGACGGCAAAGAAGTATACCCGAGATTATCCCGCGACGAAGCGATCAAGGTTATCGAGAGTTATCTTGACGAGAAAGGTAAGAATTTGCTTCTTACGGGCGGAGAGTCGACTATTCATCCGGACTTTGTGGAAATCATCGGAAAGGTGATTAAAGACGACCGCGTTCGTTCTTTAAATATCATGACAAACGGCGTCAGGCTTGGAGACAAAAGTTTTTTTGACGCCGTGATTGCGACCGATCCCAAGAAAAAGATTTCTTTTTCTTTCTCTCTTCACGGACACAATCCGAAGTTGGCGGAAAGCATCACGCGGGGACAAAAGGGAGATTTTGAAAAAACTTGCGCCGCCATGCATTACGCCATCCAAGGCGGCTATAGCGCGGATGTGGCTATCATCATGGTTGAGCAGAATTACCGTCATCTTCCCGATTTCGCGAGGTTTATCGTCGATGAATTTCCAGGAATCGGAGGGGTTTCTTTCGGTTACCCGCTTCTTTTCGGAAACGCGGAAATCAACAAGGATTTCATTTACGCCAAATTCAGCGATATCGCGCCTTACCTCAAAGAAGCCTTGAATATTTTTCTCGCTAAAGGCATCAGGGCCGTTACCGCGGCCGGAGCGCCGGTACCGCTTTGCGCCATCCCCGGAGTGGAAGAAGTGTCCGTAAGGCCGCTCATCGAATGGAGAAGACGATATATCGGAACGGCCACAAGCGGCCTTCTGAATTCTTTGAAAGACGAGGACACGATTATCCCGAAAATCAAGCCGGATCAATGCGCCGAATGCGTTTTAAACGACGCCTGCGTCGGAGTGCTTAAGTGTTATGCCGACATCTTCGGCTCGGACGGCGTTATACCCGTGACAATCGATAATTTTGAGGGACCGATCGTCAAAGGCGACGATCTATCCAAATGCCTACCGAAGATGGATAAAACCAAATTAAACCTTATTGTTCTAAACGGAGGAGACGATAATCCCGGCCTTTACGGATTTCCCGACGGGAAAATAGGAGTGGTTATAAGAGAAAACAAAAGCCAAGCCAAAACGAAATCGAAAAATCGTCGGAAATCCGTAAAACCAAAGCCGGTTAAAAAGATCAAAAATAGCCGAAAGAAGCCCCAATGATTTTTATGTTAATCTAATATTATGAAAAGGAAAGCAATTTTTATCGTTCTCCTTATTCTTGCGGTTGCGGCTTTAGCCGCAGCGATATTCGTGGAGAAACCGCAAGATCGTCAAGCGGCGGAGGACGTCGTAAAAACTTTTGGAGAAAAATTAAGAAACGTTTCCTTGCTCGAGTCGCAAGATATTTTTGCCGAGAGCGTTCAAGAAAACTACGGAGAACTGGTCTCGGCCAGATTGATCGATAAATGGATAAGCGATCCGAAGAGCGCGCCGGGCAGGCTGCTTTCTAATCCCTGGCCCCATCATATCGAAATAAGATCGATCAAAAAATCCTTTATCAATTCTTACAAGATAAGCGGAGACATCATCGAGGTCACGGAAGCCGAATTGGGCGAAACCGTTTTGCTTATCAAGCAGCCGGTGGAGATCGTTGTCGGGAAAACGAATAAGGGCTGGCGGATCAATGATTTTAAGGCGTCTGCCTATAAAACGGTCCTTCCGAGGAATATACCCGACAACATCGCGAGCACTTTCAGCTTTGACTATCCCGCGATTTTGGCTGCCGAATTCATCTATCCCGAAATATGGCCGCCGATATTGACCTTCAGCGACGAGGAGTATTCCTGCGCCATAACCGCCGCCGCGCCCGACCTGCCGGAACGCGTCGCGGAAAAAGTGATCGATGCCAGAGCTTATTGCGTCAAGACTCTGGACGAATTCGACGACGACTCGATTCAGACCACCTATACTTATTCCGCTTTGCGGGACAATAGAGTCGTCAATCTCGAGTTTGCCTTGCGATATCCGCGATGTGAAAACCTCAATGAGCCGGAAAGAACCGAATGTTCGCGCGAACGGCTGGGTTTTGACCTGAATGCGATTATCGCCTCGATTATGACGAGCTTGAGGAATCAATAATTTAAATTAACCCCGAAGTTATCCACAGGGAAGGTATTGAAGGATTCTGGGCGCTTAATACTATTTAAATAGCTGATGAAGTTGGCGTTAGTCAGCTTATACTTACAGATCATGGTTCGCCCAGAAACTCGAGCCTAAAAAACTTGGGGCTGTAAGCGAAGAATACGACGGTGCCAACGACTAATTTAATTTAGAACCGTCGTGTTTTTTGTTTTTTAGAATAAAATACTGGCGGCGAAACACAACCGTGTTATAATTTATCCATGAAGAAAAAATATTCAAAAATAACGTTTCTCGCCTTGGCGGTCTTGGCGATCAGCTTGATAGCCTGCTTTTTATATAAAGGGCTTCTGTCGGGAAAGGCCCTGACTCTTGAGAATCACAATGTTTCCGAAAACAACGATTTTTTCCGTATCCGGGCGGAATATCCGCAGTTCCCCGGAGCGAGCCGAGATTTCAACAACAAAATCAAAGATCTCATTGCCGGGAAAATATCCGAGTTTAAAAATAACTCGAACGAATATTGGAAAGCGAGGCGGGAAACCGCTTTGCCCGGAGAAACCGTACCGACGGCTCCGGAAGTGCCTTTCGAGTTTATCGCCCAGTGGAAGCATGATCGGCTTGACGACAGGTATATCAGCGTCGTTTTGAATATCTATTATTTTTCCGGCGGCGCTCACGGAAACGAAGAGATTTACACCTTTAATTACGATCTGAAGAATCGTCGGGAAATCGGCATCATGGATTTTGTCGGTTCCGAAGAAAACCTTCAAGAGATTTCCAACCTTGCCAAAGCGCAATTGTCGGCAAGCTTGGAGTCCATGGGTTGGAGAAGCACCAGCGACACCTGGTCTATGCTCGACGAAGGGGCGGCTCCAACCGCAGAGAACTACAAAGACTTCACCTTCAATCGGGATGTTCTCACCGTGTATTTCCAGAAATACCAAGTGGCGGCCGGAGCAGCGGGAAGCCAACAGACGTCTTTCTACAAAGACAATCTTGATGCCACCGGAATCGATTTGAATTGGCCGAACTAAATAACCAAAGGTCGGAATTTTCCATTTCACAATGACTCTTTCCAATTTTGGACTATTGATGATCATGCTCGGCTGGGTATGGCAACTCGCGGCCGTCATGAAAGGAAAACGGCAAATCCAACTGGGATTTTTGCTTTTATACGCCATCGGTGTCTTGATGCTTATCTGGAACAGATTGGGTTCCGGATCGCTTAGCCTAAGCGACTGGCTGGAGCTCGCCGACATCGTTATCGTCGTCATCTTGATGTTCAAGCTGAAAAAATAATTCAATCGTCGCGCCCCATGGATCAATTTATGGAAGCCGCTTTGCGAGAAGCGGAATCGGGAATCGAAGAAGGAGGGATTCCTATCGGTTCTGTCCTCGTGAAAGATAATCGAATCATCGGTCAAGGACACAACCGCCGCGTTCAGAAAGGATCGTCCATTCTTCACGCGGAAATGGATTGTCTCGAATCCGCCGGACGACTGAAACCCGAAGATTACGCGAGAAGCGTTTTGTATTCGACTCTCTCTCCCTGCGACATGTGCGCCGGAGCGATCCTTCTTTACAAGATCCCTAAAGTCGTCATCGGAGAGAACGAGAATTTCAAGGGACCGGAGGAATATCTGCGTTCCCGCGGACTCGAAATGACGGATCTCGATCTCGAAGAATGCAAAAAAATGATGAGGGATTTCATAAAAGAAAAGCCC